>JAGGSM010000239.1 GCA_021159105.1 Candidatus Bipolaricaulota bacterium | reverse complement strand
ATCCGTCCCCTTGAGGAGTCAGGATAGGATTACTCGCGTATTTGGTAAACGGACCAGGAACCCAATCCAACGCAGCTGATGGAGATTGAACCGCAGTTGCCGTAAGCCCGGAAACAAGGATAAACAACGTAATGGTAAGGACCTGTATGAGGAAACGTCGAACAAGCCTCCTGCCAGAAATACGAGAAGTGTTTATCGGCATGGCCACAGCGGATATCTTACTTCGATGCTTCTGCACTGGTAATCACCTCTTGCTGTCCAGGATTAAGGACAAAAGACAATATAGTATGGTTGTTATGTTCTTCTTGAGTGTAGGGAATACCTACACCTGCCTGCACAAGCTTCTCGCCTGCGGGGAGATTTAGGTCAATTTCTAGCCCCGTTTCCCCGTGTTCAGTGAGCGTAATCTTAGTTCCAGCATCCTGGCGCTTTACAGAAATATTAACTGTGCAGTCTCCTATCCTCACGTTTGTTAGAGCAGCGTTTTGCCAGGCACTTGGAAGTTGCGGCGATAGCGACAGTTCGTGTTCAGAGGCGAGCGGTTTTAAGCCGAAGATCCCCTCTGTGATCCCCTTGAGGAACATCGCCGATGACCATAATTGCATGAAATCGCCGCCTTGGGGGATCAATTCCGAGAAAGCGCCGAGCATCCCATGATTGATCGTCTCAGCGATGTCCCCGAGGAGGCGAGTCCCCATCTCAATATTCCCATAATTGAACTCAGCTTGAGCCAAAACACCGGTTGGGAGCGTCCACACCCTCTCCTCCAATTTCTTAGTGTGGACGAGCCCCGATTCGTTGACCCACTCTTGGTTAATTCTCTCAAGAGCCTGCCAGCCTTTCTCGTGATCAGCAATCCCTACCTCCATCGGAACGGCCACGATCCAGTGTCCATCAAAGTTCTGAGAGTCATCCCATTCCAAGGAGTCGGCGAACATGCCCTCAGACTCGATCCACCAATCCTCGTCGAAACTTTGTTTGATCTCCTCAGCTAAACCTGTGTACTGGCTAGCCTCTTCATCCTTGTTCAGAGCCACTGCCATCTGTGATAGGTCAAGGATGCCCTTATAGAGATAACAAGCGGAATCCAATTTCTCCGGGCCCATCCCTGATCGCTCTACCATGCCCGACCCCTCCGGGTAGTAATCCTTGTCACGATCACGAAACTTCAGGACATAGTCGAAGATCCCTTGTACGCACAGCGGGTACATCTCCTCCAGGAAAGGTGTATCCCCCGTCCAGCGAAAGTATTCCCAACAGGCGCTGGTGAACTGCGGGGTCTCCTGAACGTTCCCTTTGTTATAGATCTTCCCACTGGTGCTCATCTCGTGGGGGATTCGTCCCCCTTGCCTTTCGCCCACCTGTGCAAGGTTCTTCAATCCGTTTACGGCTTCATTACTAAACCCGGTACTCACAAGGCCGGGAATAGAGTATGCCGTGTCACAACCGAAGAGTTGCACGTATTCCGGAACTCCAGCGAAGCAATATCGACCGACATAAGGCGATACATCAGCAGACAGCATGGCAATGTTGGCCTTCGCGCAGTAGTATGCTTGTTGGAACAAGGGATCGGAACAGCTGAACGTGACACCTCCGAAGACCTTCTCCTGGTAGCGGTCTATCTTTTCGGTGAGGAGTTTAGCGCACTGTTCCATCAGGGGATTGAACCTCGCTACAGCATTCCCGATGCCTTTCTCGTGGTCAGCGACTATCAGGAACCGCAACTCCTTCTCTTTGCCTGCTCCTAACGAGAACGGGTATTCCAAAGCACCCCTGGTTCCTGCGATTTCGTGCTCGGAAGGAGGCACGTTTGCCCCAAGGACTACGCCCCATCCATCCTTAGCCGTGTCATATCCCGTGATTTTGCCGTCTTGATAGGTCACTTCATCTTTACCGTGGTGCAGGGTCGAGTACCAACTTGGCCTGAGGTCTATATCGGCGATGAACTTTAGAGTCCCGCTTTTGACTTGTTCCCCCGTGTTCCTGATTGTAATCAGTGAGAAGAGGGCAGCTTCATTCTCTACGACAAAGTCCTTCCTCTCTACCACGAGACCGTTCTTTTCAAAGTGGAAATTGGCAGAGGCGAAGCCATGGGAGAAATCTCTACAATCGGTTAGTGGCCAGGTTCCTTCACTATCATTGATCTCAAAGTAGAACCCATCCAGAACCTTCATCGGGTGGGCCCAAACTCCTCCCATCTCGCCGTCTATATGCCACCCTATTGCTGGGAAGTCACCGCTCATTGCCCCGATTTCGTACATCCTCTCGCCCGACAGGAAGAAGAGGGTGCTCATCTCATCTGTCTTTTCCAGCTGTATGTCACCGAAGGATAGAGATTGGCTCCCTGTAAACTCCATAGGCTCTTGACTAGGTGTATCCACTTTGGTAGTTGTGGATTTAGGTGCAAGCCCTCCCAGAAGCAAGAGTGCTATGATGCCAGCAACAATCCACATCTTGCTATTGTCCACGTTCCCCTCCTTAGGTTGTTAGCTGAATCAGATCTGATGCATTGGAGCTCTAGAATCAAGTTCGGTCATTGCTTGATCCCACTCATATGGAACCCCTCGACGAAGTACCGCTGAAAGAGGATGAAAATAATCAGGATGGGAAGCACACTGATTACCGTCCCGGCAAGGATCATGCCCCACACGCTACCTGTCACTGAATTGTAGTAATGCAGGAAGAAATTCAGTCCTATCGGTAAGGTGAACTTACTATCCTGGGTGAGGACCACCATCGGCCAGAAGAACTCGTTCCAGGACCCCTGGAAGGTAAGGATGACACCGACGGCGGCAATGGCCGGCTTGCAGAGAGGAAGGATGATTTGGGTATAGATTCGAAACGTGCTTGCCCCATCGATGCGGGCAGCCTCCTCAATTTCTTTAGGAATCGATTCCATGAACTGTTTCATCATGAATACAGCGCTTGTCGAGACCAGACTGGGCAAGAAAAGAGCCCAGAACGTGTTGAGGAATGTCTTCATACCTAACAGATGCGAAAGACCAAAGACCCCATCCCTCACCACCAGGTAGTTTGATATAAAGGTTACCTGCCCTGGGACCATCATGGTGAAGATGATGAAGAAGAACAAAGCATTCCTACCGGGAAATCTGAGCCGAGCGAGGGCAAAAGCCGCCATCGTGGCAAAGAGCGTAGTAATCAAGATCCGAATGCCAGCGATGACAAAAGAGTTAACAATCCAGCGTGGGAAGAGATTCACCCCACCTTTGCCCTTGTAGGTTGTCCACGCCCCGATGAAAGAACTAAACACGTATCCTATCACGCCTGGGGTAACGTTCTTCCAGGTAAGGTACGTCCCACTACTTCGGGAACTTACCGATACCGGCGGTAAGGTGGCCCTTACAAACTCGGATCCCGCAGGTCCAATGACAGCCATAGGTAGGAGAGGATAGGTCTCAGTTCCTTTGTGGGTGAGGATTACGTTGTACGAAATCTCATCACCGTCATCAACAGGTTCTATCTGGCCTTGGATCACCTCTACCTGGGTATCCGGAGCAGGGTTGGCCGCACCACTCTCATACGGTGGGGCTAGAAGCTGCACCCGAGGTAGGGCAGGGCGGGTATTGCTTCTAGGATAACGGAAGGTTACTGTCAATTGCACCTTTCCGCCCGGTGCCCAACCACCGGTCCAGGCGCTTCTCCCTCCTTGCACTCCCAAGTTCCACGCGGCAGCCCAGTTTGGCGGCCATAGCCTCGGACTCGCAATACTGGGAGGCCAGGATAGAGGGTTGTCCGAAAAAGAGGAGATGAGGCTATATACCAGCGGGCCAATCATGAACACAACAAGTAGGATAAGTAACGAGTAAACTATAATCTTGCGAGTAATGTGGCGACGAGCAAGCCAGTGAGCATCTACCTGGTAGGCCTGACCACGGCGATAAACAGTGACGGATTTCATCTCCCTATCTCTCATGAATACCACCCTTTCTCAGAGAAACCGACCCGCCGTTGGATAAAGACAATCACTAAAGTTAACGCCGCCAACACCAACGCAGCAGCAGAGGCCATCCCTACCTTGGGCAAGCCTCCCGAGCCGAACATGTTCCAGTACACGTAGTAAGCCAATGTGATCGTGGATTCCAGCGGAGCTACGCCAGCCATTATCGCAATCTGATCGAAGACCTGAAGCGTTCCGATGAGTCCCATCGTAATCACCATAAACAGCAATGGGCGGATGGCGGGCACCGTCACATGAAGCAACTTCTGCCCGGGCGTAGCCCCATCCATATCCGCTGCCTCATAAAGTTCCTGGGGAACATCCTGAAGACCAGCCAAGAGCAGGAGCATCATGGTGGGGGTAGTAGTCCAGATATTGAGCATCATGACCGAGAGGAGGGGCAATGGGATCCCCAAGAACATCTTCCTCGTCGTCAGCCACGGGATTACCGCATCCGCCATCGGATATGGGTGCACTACTCCTAATTGTCCCAGAATCGTTGTAACGACCACTCCGGTCAACAAACTGATCCCAAGGAGGGCTGGGTCGAACGCCCGTGCGGGCAAACCGTGCCGTCGTTCCGAAAACACCTGAAGCCATTGCACAAGGATGACCAAGGCCAATCCAATGACGATAAGCGGCCAATAACGGCCGAGCGCTGTCAAGAGCCAGTTTACCGTCCCCCGTCGGTTCATCAGCCAGATGAAGATGAGGGTGATGGCTACACTAGAGGCGACAGAGGGGACGTAGTATGCGGCCCTAAAGAAGGTCAATCCTCGAATCTTCTGGTTGAGCACTATTGCTAACAGCAGAGCGAGGAAGGTCTGGGATGCGGTGACAACCACCGCATAGACCAGGCTGTGGGTAAGTGCCAACACAAACCTGTAGTCGGCAAATAATTGAGTGTAGTTGTCAAGGCCGACGAACTTCGTAATATGAAACAGGTTGTAGTCGGTAAAACTGAAATAGACCGTTCGAACAAACGCATAGATGAAGGCTACAGCCAGAGTAAATAGAAGAGGTAAGAGAAAGATGAATGCGGAAACCCAGTCCCCTCTTCGTTTCATTCAGGCTCCTCAGAGCAAAAAAGAGGGGAGGTCGGACTGGCCTCCCCCTAGAAAGAGATTTCTACTTGCTTAGTTTGGCAACAGCTTCGTTCATGGCTTCTTCAACAGTTTCCTCGCCCTGCATAATGAGGGTAAGAGCTTCGCCCACAGCCCCCATGTAGACACCTTGGCCTATTTCGCCAAAGGTGAAGGGAACCGTGCCCGGAAGGGCTGTTGCTTCAAAGACCTTCTTAGTCGCCTGAGCAAAGTCATCCTTCTGCTGGAAGTATGCACTATTTAGCAGCGCTGCCCGTGACGGGATAGCATGACCAGATTCAAGGATGTAGTTCTGCACCTCAGGACTAGTCAGAATCTCGATCACCTTGAACGCGAGATCTGGCCGTCCAGAGGCTGGGCTCGTGGGCATGCCATATCCCACCGTGAACAGATAGTTGCTACGTGGCCCATTTTCCCACGGAGAGGGCAAGAATGTCGTCCCAAAGTTAAGGGTCGGGTTTTCATTGCGGATCGGTGGAATGAGCCAACCGCCCTCAATGCACGTTGCAGCCTGTTCGGAAATAAAGGCCGCACCAGGCCATCCCGCTCCGATCTCGGCGGAAGTGGCGCTGATCCCCAGTCGGTTAAACGAAGTGAACCAATCCGCTGCCAGTTTGGCAGAGGCAAGATCGAACGGTCCAGTGCCATCGTCCTTGAGGAACGGCATCCCCGCAGCAAAGGCAAACGGTAGGAATCGTGCTGCATCCGCATTGATGCAGGCCCCATACCATTTGCCTGGGTTGTTCACTTGAGCGATCTTACCGAGGAGCGTAGCCCAGGTATCATCGTCACTTGGATAAGCAACGCCCATCTCATCAAACATATCTTTGTTGTAGAAGATCACAAGGCTATTGAAGTCCTTGGAGATAGCATAGATCTTTCCGTCAAAAGTAAAGGCATTCTCTAGTGCGGGAATGAGATCACCCTTGTTGAGGACCGCGGAGTTTGCCATGTAGTCATCCAACGGTTCAACCAATCCGGTTTCCGCTACCGTTTTTGCCCAGCCAAGATCGACATAGAAAACATCCGGCGCAGTGCCAGCAGAGAGCGTCCGTAGAACGAAAGCCAGGAAGTCCTCCGTGATTGGCTCCCAAACAACCTCCACTCCAGGAATCTTGTCTGCAACGAAACGTGCTAGTACATCCTGCATCAATGGCGTATCGCCCGAATAACCAGCCAATCGAATAGTCACCTTGTCTTGCGCAAACCCCACCCCAACTACCAGGCCCACTATCACCAGGGCCAACAAAATCTTACGCATGCTTGCCTCCTTGTTGGGAATTGTTAAACGTGCCAACAAACAATCCTACATACCTCTCTCGGTAAGTCGTTCTTTCACCTCCTGTTGCAACCGGTTTCATAAGTTCATTATAGTACTACCGCTACGTTTGTCAAATTGCTTCTCAACCGTGTTGTGTGCTCCCTCGAATGATGAGTTGCGTTCGGAATACCTTGCTCAGCGTTCCCTGCACATTTCCTCTCAGTCGCAAGAGGAGAAGTCGACCCGCTTCTTCACCCATCTCGAAGATTGGCTGGTGAACCGTGGTTAATGGAGGATCAACGAAACTGGCATACGGGATATCGTCAAACCCGATGACTGAGGCGTCTTTCCCCGCTTGAATGCCGCTCTCCTTGAAGGCAGCTATCGCCCCCATTGCAGCTAGGTCACTCGCGGCAAAGACGGCGGAGAAGTCAAGGCCAGTTATTCTTGCATCTTTGACTGTTTCGTAGCCGCTTTCAAAAGAAAAATCTCCGTAGGTGATGTACCGTTCATCACTGGGGAGGCTGTGACTACTCAATGCAGCTCTATATCCCTGTTCACGGGCGATCGATGCCACGTGATCGTCAGGACCATTGACAAAAAGAACATTCTTATATCCCAGCCGTAGCAGGTATTCCACTGCGGTGCGGGCACCGCCTTCGTTATCCGAATCGACGTAATCCACATCAGGGTATCCGATCGGCTGTCCGACAGTGATAAAGGGGATCCCTGCGTCAAGGAAGTACCGCAGACGCCTGTCATTGCTTCTGATCCCAAGGAGCACTATGCCATCAACGACTCCATTTTGTGCCATGTTTCGGCAAGAATCTTCGTAGTCTTCCTCAGAATTAGCCGTGGCAAGGATCAATCTAAATCCCTTCTCGTGAACAAAACCGCTAATCCCACGCAGGAACTCCAAGAAGAAAAGGTGTGAGGAGAGGCGGAATGTTGTGTGAGCCACGACAAGCCCTATATTCTTTGTTCTTTTCGAGCTGAGCCCCTGTGCTACAAGATTCGGTGTATAGGAGTGAGCTTGAATCACCTGCTCCACCTTCTCCCGCGTCTCGGGGTGCACCCCCGGCTTAGCATTAAGAACACGCGAGACAGTGGCCTTCGAAACCCCGGCAAGCTTAGCAATCTCCTTCATGGTCAATTTCTTCGACATAGTGTACTATTATCGTCGTTTGTGAGACCGGTTGCAAGAAGACTAGTTGAGGGCTTGTGCGGAGTAGAAGATTGGGTAGAGGAGGATGATGAAGATCAAAGCTGTAATCTTTGACCTGGATGGGGTAATCGTCGATACGGCGGAGCACCACTATCGCGCCTGGAAGCGTCTGGTAGAGGAACTGGGAATTTCATGCCCGCCAGAGCGCAAGGATCAGGTACGCGGAATCTCTCGTACTGAGGCGCTCAAGATCGTACTTGCCGGCCTTGTATTCTCCCAAGACGGGACCCAACAAAAAACTACGCGCAGTGAATAATAGAAAAAAAGGCTAAAG
>JAGGSM010000253.1 GCA_021159105.1 Candidatus Bipolaricaulota bacterium | reverse complement strand
TCTCCGACGACGAACGAGAAGACAATGTTGATGTCAAGTTTCTTCTCCGCCAAGCGGCGTGCTGTCTCGATCATCACTGCACAGCCGGCGCGATCATCGAACGCCTTTCCGGTAACGTAGCCATCGTACAGCTCGATGAATGGGTAGTGAATCGTCAGCGGGTCACCGATGTGAAAGCCCATGTCGAGCGCGTCCTGGCGCGATGCCGCTCCGACATCTATGAACATCTTCTCGATTGGAATCGGCTTCTTGCGCTCATCATCGGTCAAGATGTGCGGTGGAGCCGAACCGATTACCCCGTAGCGCTTCTTCCCGCTGCGGGTGAGGATCTCCACGCGATGACCGGGTATGATGCGCGCATCCCATCCTCCCAGAGGAGCAAATCGCAGATAGCCAGAGTCTTCGATCCACTTCAGGATAAAGCCAACCTCGTCCATGTGCGCGTCGAGCATCAGAGTGAAGTCGCCCTTCCCTTTACGCGTGGCGAACAGATTCCCCAGCGTATCGGTCCTCACTTCATCCACGTACGGTGAGACAAGCTCAGTGATCTGGTCGCGTACCTCATCCTCAAATCCGGACACTCCGAACGCGTCGGAAAGCTGGCGCAGTAAATCGATCGATTGCATATATCCTCCTTCTTGCAAGGGATGATTATAGAGCGTGGCTCGTTTCCCGCAATGAGATTGCAGTAATCAGCACTCAGAACTGACGTGTTCATACCTGAGTTGCTCGCGACAGAGGCACCATTGCATGGCGGCGCGCTCCTCATTTGATGGGACAATCGCCCCTTGTAGAGGATTGACAAAGGCATGCGGGTGAGTATTATATGCATTATAGCGCATGGAAGCATTTATTACGGGAGCGGAATAGGAGAGTGGAAATGGCCAAAGAGTGGTATCCAATCATCAATCGTGAGGCGTGTGTAGGTTGCCTGACCTGCGTGGAGTTCTGCCCGCACAACGTTTACCAGGTAGAGGACGGCAAGCCAGCAGTGGTGAATCCTGATAATTGTGTCGAGTTCTGTCAAGGGTGTGGGAAGATCTGTCCCACCGGAGCAATAGGCTATTTCGGTAAAAACTAGTTGAGGAGGAACATCATGGGAAAGAAGGGACTATTATTGTGCGTCTGTCAGGGAACGTGCCCGTCATTTCAGAACATGAACATATTTGAAGTAGGAAACGCCATTCGCCGGGAGAAGCTTGTCGACTATGCGGCGGTTCATCCACAGCTTTGTGCCGAGGATGGAGACGAGTTTCTCTCCTCACTGCTCGACGGAGGAAGCACTGGCACATTGTACGTGGCTGGGTGTGCGCCGAACATGATGAGGAAGATGTACCGGGATGCGTTCGATGCTGCTGGCTTTGACGCAGCAAACTTCCGCGGCGTTGAGATCCGCGACATGAATACCGAGCAGGCGATCACCGCGATCAAGGACCTGATCGCTCAGGATAACGCTTGATGACTAGTTCGGTGGGGGAGGGTAACGTTGAGAATCGTGATAACATCACTTGGAGCAGGCCTCGGCGCGCGGCTCGATCCCCACTTTGGCAAGTGTAAGCAGCTCCTCTTAATCGATGAGAACGATCGATTCGATGCATGGCCCAGCCCCACGGATGGTTATAGCGGAGGGCAGGGAGTTTCCCTTGCTGCTCGACTTACAGGGACTGAATGCGACGCGCTTATCACCGGCGTGATAAACCCGCAGGCGTACGATGTGCTGCGCGAAAGTGGAATCGCTGTCTACCTGGCGGACAAGGGATCGATCCTTGAGCTTGTGGAACTAGTGCGAAACGGCTCGCTGCAGCCCTCGACGAGAGAGCAGGTAGAGTCTTCCTTCTCAGCTCGCAGCGCGGAGTGCCATTGACGCTACGGGCAGTGGATAAGCCCCTGTGCCCACAGGCAGCCGCCGCAGGAGGGAGCGGGATTGCCGTAGCAGTCCTCGCCGTTTTCCAGCGCCAGTGAGCAGCTTCCGCAGTAGGCACACGGCGCGAAGGTGAACTCCGTCACGCGACGTCGGAAAGCCGCATACTCCCTGTCGCTCCATAAGTCGGAGATAGATCTCTCTTGAACATTCCCGATCACGTATCGATTCGTCACTCGCTCTGCACCGTTCAGGAACGATGTGTGGGTGTGAAGGAGTTCGAGGCACGGACTCATCTCGCCGTCCCAAGCGATTGCTGCCACCCCCTGCTCGATGAACGGGCAACGATTGCGTCCCGCATCAACGGGGACGCCTGCAACTACAAACCTGGCTCTCCCTGTCAAAGTTTGAAACAAGATCTCCGGGAAGATTAGTGCCGGGTCAAGCCGGGGCAGGGTCACTGTCAACCGATCCCGCGCTGGATACGCCTCTTCGTCCACTAGATCCCGATAAAGCGCCTCATCGAGCAGTGCTCGTGTATATGGGAGGACGTGGCTTACGTGAAAAGCCGATGCCCCCAGTTCCTGTGCCAGTCTCAGCAAAGCGGGAAGGTCAGCGATATTGCGCTTCATCGCTACAAACGCTATTCCAAGTTGCGGCGCTTTCACTCCCCTCTTGCGTCGAACATCGGAGAAACGCTCGATGTTGGCGAGCACCCTCGGCAGTTCCGCCCCGAGACGGACATCGGAGTAGCTACTCGGCGTCGCCCCATCGAGTGATACCCACAGCCGATCGAGTCCGGCCTGGATCAGGTCGCGAGTCATGCCCTCTGTAAGGAGCGTCCCGTTTGTAATGAGTTCTGTGCGCGAACCAATGACGTTGACCCTCCGTATCATCTCCACTATTTGGGGGTGGAAAAGAGGCTCACCAAACCCTCCGAAGAAGACCGTCGGACGTAATGGCAACTCCTCAATCCCGACTATGATGCGCTCGAACGTTTCCTTGTCCATCATTCCAGTCGGTTCATCCCAGGAGTTGCGGATGCAGGTGCGGCAATGAAGATTGCAGTTGCTCGTCGGCTCGATGTACAGCTTGGCAAGAAGATCTGCCGTGGGACGCAGCGAAAGGACGTTCTGTTCGTTATCGGCGATAATCTCCGATCTCCTTGTGATCCCATACTGAGCGGCAACTCGTTCCGGAATGAGAAATGGTCTCTTCTGGTCATCAAGCATCACTTTCGGACGATCCTCACCCTTTGTCAAGCGTTGTGCATTTTCCCTGCTCATTGCGGTTGCCTCCAATGAACTACCCGGCCGCAAGCACGCGGTGTATCAAGAAGCTTTGTAAGAACCACGCCCAAAGAGGCGGCGAATCAACCCCTGTAGAGGATTGACAGAGGGATAATTGTATGTAATATTTCGCTTGGGTGCATTAACAAATGGATAACAATGAGATGCGTAGTCCCTTTGATGAGAGGATCGCCGAGGTCGGCCAGGCGCTTGCCCATCCGTATCGGATTCAGATTCTGCGGCTCCTCTCCAAGGGCGAACTCTGCGGCTGCGAGATAGTGCCGCATTTCCAGCTTGATCAGTCTGGAGTATCTAGGCATCTAAACGCGCTCCGCCGAGCCAGATTGATCACACCTCGCCGTGATGGGGTGCGTGTCTATTGGCATCTATCATCTTCTAAAGTTAAAGATTTGCTACAATTATTGGAAGCAAAGATGAGGGAGAATAATGAATGAAGAATACAATGATCCAGCAGCGGTAGTGAATGATTCCGTGAATCCGGTCCGTAATTTCAGCCCGGCGTGGTTTGCGGTGATCATGGGAACCGGTATCTTGGTCACCACTAGCATTTCCTATGCCAGTTACATACCAGCCTTACGCACGGTAGGGCAGGTGTTGTTCTACATCAATGCCGTGTTGTTCGCGCTCTTCCTTACCCCGTGGATTATGCGCTGGTTGTTCTATCGAAAGGAGGCGCTGCAGGATTTGAACCATCCGATCAACGCCAACTTCTACCCCACTTTCCCCGCAGCGATCGTCATTCTCGGCTCTAACTTCATGTCGATCGAGAAACTGTTCAACGTCGGTCTATGGATGTGGGTGGTGGGAAGCGCAATCACGGTCATCTTTGCCTTCGTCGTCCCCTACATCACGTTTAAGGGAGAGCACGTCACCCTCGACCACATCAGCCCGGCCCTGTTCATCCCGCCAGTGGCGCTACTCGTCATCCCGATCGTGGGCAACTCACTCATCGGGCACTTCAGCGGATGGGCAGATGAATGGATCATCTTCGCCAACTACTTCGGCCTGGGAGCCGGTTTCTTCATCTACCTGGCGCTCCTCGCCGTGTCCATGTATCGGTTCATCATCCACCATCCGCTGCCGAACGTCCTTGCTCCCACCATCTGGATCAACCTCGGACCGATCGGTGCTACGATCCTCGCCCTGTATAAGTTGGCCCCTCATGGTGCGGGGGCCGCGAATCAGTCACCGATCTACCTGTTCGGGTTTCTGTTGTGGGGATTTGGAGTCTGGTGGGTGGGGATGGCGATCATGCTGACCATCCACTACATCCGGCGGCTGAAGCTCCCCTACGCCATGTCCTGGTGGGCGTTCACCTTTCCTCTTGGCGCGTACGTTGCCGCTAGCCACGCGGTTGGGCAGGTCTTCTCCCCGTTGGTAGATTACATGGGGTTGTCTCTCTACTTTCTCCTGTTTGCGCTATGGACGATAACCCTCGTAAATACCATAGTGCACGGGGCCAAGGGGGATCTGTTCCGAGCGCGCTAGTAGCGGGTGTTTTGTCTGGCACAGCGCTATTCTGGTTGATTTCCTATTTGAGCGCGAGTAGACTTTCGCAAGCTTTGGTGCGTAATTGTGCAACAAAGCAATATACGGCAAGAAGAGGTGATCAGCAGGTATGGCTACGGTCGAGCGACATTCTGTGAATCCAATCAAGAACTTCACTCCATCCTGGTTTGCGGCGGTGATGGGAACGGGAATCCTTGCCATGACAAGCATGTTCTACTCGAGCTACCTGCCGTTCCTGGAGTACGTTGCACAGGGGCTGTTTTACTTCAATGTGGCATTGTTCGGGGTCCTCCTTGTACCGTGCGTCATGCGCTGGATCTTCTACCGCGCCGACGCCCTGCGCGACCTGAACCATCCGGTCATCGCTAACTTCTACCCGACCCTCCCCGTCGGGATGCTCGTCCTTGCCTCGGACTTCATGGTGATTGGGAAGAATTTCCAGGTCGGCGTGTGGTTCTGGATGATCGGAAGCGCCCTGACCGTCGTGCTTGGCCTGCTTGTGCCCTACATCATGTTCAAAGGAGAGCATGTAACCCTCGACCATATCAACCCGGCGTGGTTCATCCCTCCCGTGGGGCTGATCGTCATTCCGATCGCAGGGAGCCTGGTCATTGGCCACTTCAGCGGATTGGCGAACGAATGGGTGATCTTTGTGAACTACTTCGGTTGGGGTGCGGGATTCTTTCTCTATCTGGCGTTGCTCGCCATCAGCATGTACCGGTTCATCTTGCATCGCCCCCTTCCAAACGTCCTCGCTCCAACCGTGTGGATCAACCTCGGGCCGATCGGTGCGGGGACGGTGGCGCTTCTCAACATCGTTAACCACTGCTGCTTCATTGCGGACAAGGAGCCATTCTTCGTCATCGGCTTCTTCTTCTGGGGATTCGGTGTGTGGTGGGTGGCGATGGCGATCATGCTGACCATCCATTACATCCGACGGCTGAAGCTCCCCTACGCCATGTCCTGGTGGGCATTCACCTTCCCTCTCGGTGCCTACGTTGCAGCAACTCACCTCGTCGCTCAGCGCTTTTCAATTCATCTTGTCGACCACTTTGGGTTCGCTTTGTACTTACTCCTCTTCTTCATGTGGGCGGCTACGCTTGTGAACACCGTGCTGCATGCAGCAAAGGGCGATCTCTTTCGGGGTGGTTGATACCGCTGTGGCCCCCATACACAACCAATAAGGCTCTTTGACGTTTCGAGTGGGTAACGTAAGAGAAAGGTCGAGCACAAGGACTCTCGCAAGAGCACGAAGCTGTGTAATGGACTCACTTCACCACGAAGGGCGCCTCCTCTCTACTCGGCGGTGGATCCTCTTTGATCTCCGGTCTTGCTTTCCAACCGGTATCAGTCCTGTATGAACCGAAATTAGAAGCCACTACCCACTCGAAACGACGAGGAACCCGCAATAAACTGCCCCGCCGCAAGCGCGCGGTGTACCAAGAAGTTTCTTAAGAAGCACGCCCAAAGGGGCGGGAAATCAACCCCTGTAGGGGATTGAACTTGTTGCAACGGAGTAGTAAACTGCCCGTTGGCTTTCATGCATTGATGCGCAATAACTAGAGAAGGAGCACCGTTTGTGGAGGTAGACAAGACGGCAATCATGCCAAACTACAGTGTTACGATCACGAAGATTGCTGGCGAGGTAGGTCATGCACAAGCCCCTGAGAAGTCAGAGGGGATAACGCTTGACATCTCCCGCGATTCTAACCCTGACTTGCTCAACCCCGCTGAGTTGCTCCTGGCCGCATTCGGGGGGTGCCTTCTGAAGAACATCAGCAAGCTGGCACCCAAGATGCGCCTGGTGATAAGTGATGCACGTGTACAAGTAACGGGCGTGCGGCAGGAGGATCCACCGCACATGGAGTCTATCAGCTATCAGCTCGTACTATCCACCGAGGAGTCAGAGGAAAAGATAGAGCGGCTGGTCAATTACCTGCACGAGTACGGCACGGTGTACAATACGCTGCTTCCCCTGCTGAGTGTCAGTGAGAAGGTCATGCTTGAACGGGGAAATGGTCGGGTTGAACAGATGAATGTCACAGCCATCAAGTAACTGATATATTATAGAAGAGGAGCACTTCGATGTTTATACGTAAACCAGTAGAGGAAATCGTCACTGAACCGGCACGCAAGACGGTGAGGATGCAGCATGAGAAATTCGGTCGTACAATTGGGCTAAACGGGTGCTTTGGAAGCTCGGACCTTGGGCAGATGACGGGATTCATCCCTCGGGCGCTGGTAAAGGAGATCCCAAACGCGTTCATGCGCTGCCCCCTCGCTCTCTGGCCGGAGGTAGAAGGAGCTACGCAGGTATTGCTGCACGACGACTATCAGGTCGTTATCGACGGGTGCAAGGAGCGTTGTCTGCTCAAGACACTACAGAAGGCAGGGGTTGAGGTGGATCTTGCGTACGCTCTGGACGAGGACTTCGGGCTGGAGAAGGCCGCCGGCCCGGACTTTGATGAGAGTGTAATGGAACGGGTCGCTGAAAAGATCAAGAAGGATATTCAAGAGTTGGCAAAAAGAGACAAACAGCCAATTGCCGAGCGGGCAAGAGGGTAAGGAGGATTCAAATGGCAAAGAAGATAGCGATACCAACACGCGGGACCGCTGGATTGGACGATCAGGTGGAGGAACACTTCGGGCGCGCGCAGCACTACACGCTGATCAACGTGGACGATGGGAAGATTGTGGACACACAGGTGCTCGACGTTCCATATGCCGAGCACGGTCCGGGGGATCTTCCCAACTGGATCCACTCTCAAGGGGCTGATGCCGTCCTCGCTTGGGGGATGGGGCCAAGCGCGGTCAACTTCTTTGAGCAGCTTGGGATTGAGGTGGTCACCGGCGCCACCGGCTCAGTGCGCGATGTCATAAACGGTTACATTCGCGGCAACCTGGAGACGATCGAATGGGTCGAACCGGAGGGGCACGGTCAAGGGCACGGACATCATCACTGATGGCAACGGGTGGTAGGATCACCTCTTAATCTCCTGAGGCCCTTTGGACACGCTTTTCACAAAACCTATTACTGTACCGTTTTCTTGTAACGGGATAGTTCCATTACCAAGGGGCCTTGCTGTTTTGAGTGTATGGTACCATTGAATTATTACCCCGCGGTAGTTGGGCCTTCATCGCGGGGAAAGCAT
>JAGGSM010000131.1 GCA_021159105.1 Candidatus Bipolaricaulota bacterium | reverse complement strand
CCGCACTGGCTGCGATGCTCCCAATATACATATCCATTTCAACAGCTTCATTGACGGAGGAGTCACTACTACCGCCCTCGCGATCCGAAATCAAGGAACAGGGAACGTGGATGCCACCCTCAACTGGTGGGGAGATGCTAATGGCCCAACCCATTCGACCAATACAAATGCAACGACAGGTAGCAGGGTGGACGATCACGTCATCTTCAGCCCATGGCTGGGAATCGATCCCGACGGCGATCCGACGACACCCGGTGTACAGATCACAGGTCCAATGACGATCATCGTTGCGCCGGTAGGGCCAAAGCCGACCACAAAGAATGGGAACACTGGCTATTTGGATGAAGGAATCGAGGGCTCCAATGAGCTTCCGTACAACGACACGATCTATGTGAAGCACGGAACGTATGATGCAACCGAACCAATCACTGATCCAGTAAACATTATCAGCGAGCCCGGTTCCGCAGCTCACACAACCCTTAACGGCAATATGAGCATCAACAGCAATGGGGTCCTAATCGGCTTGCCTCTTCAGGGCTTCCGTATGAACGGAAACGTAACGGTGGGCGCGGGCGCTGACGCCGGAACGTCGAGCATCAACTGGTGCGATCTCTACGGGAACGTGACCAACAACGGCACGGGAACGTTCGATGCCCAGTACAACTACTGGGGGACGCTGCTGGAATCGGTCGTTGATGCCCGAACAACTGGTCTCATCGACTACGAGCCTTTCCTGCCGGAGAACGCGGACGATTCATATGTTGACGCCACCGCGATCATGGCTGCCGGTCTCGCGAGTGGCATCGATCCGGCGATCGATCAGCTGTGGCTGATGGTTCAACTCGGTCAGGATGTGAACACGTTCATCCAGTATCAGGGCGTAGCCGGTGCAGGAGCATTCGCGGGTGCACCAGCAGGTGCGGCGATCAATCTTGCTGGAGCGGCCGGTGGTGGTGGTGCTGTGGAAGGCGCAATATCCGGAACGTACACTCCCGGTGAGCCAATTGAAGGGCGATTCACCCTTACCGATCCGGTGACCGGCGAGCCGATCACCGATGCTGCAGTAACAACATCATTGCTTGGCCCCGATGGAGCACTTGTCTTTTGGGGATGTGCGACCTATGATGAGACAACTGGCGAGTATGTATTTACTATCGATACGAGTGGGTTGGCCCCAGGAACCTACGAGCTGATCATCCAGACTGACGATGGTCAGTCGAAGACGGTCTCGATTGAGGTTCAGGCGGCATGATCAAGTCAGACGGTAAGGGGGAAGCATGAAGAGAGTGTTGGTTGTAGGTATCCTAATTGTGGTTGCCGGAGCTCTTGCTGCTGTAGCTGCTCCATTGAGTGGATCCTGGTCGTTTGCGGTTCAGTCCAATGTGCAGACGTTCAGCATCACAGCGATTGAATCGGTCCTTCAGGTTGATTATTCCGTCAGTGGATGGACTGTCTCCTCGACGGTTATCGCAGACCTCGATGGTCTCGACAACGTCTTCTTCGACACCAAGGGAGTACTGGGTGGCTTTGCCCTGCGCTCGATTACTGATTTCGATGCTGAAGAGGCACAATTTCAGGCATGGGTTGCATCGGGAGTGACTGCGATTGCCGGTGTGAACCTGTACGCGCTGTTCATGTTGGACAACGTGGGAAGCGTCCAGACTCCATCAATGGGCAGTGGCTTGACCCTTGGTGGATGGGCACAGATGGGCGACCTCTCAATTTGGGGCCAGACGCGGTTCAATATGAACGTCACGTCGGGCTACATCTACAAGTACGGCTACAATTGGCTCCTTGATCACTTCATCTTCAAGGTGTGCGATACATGGCAGAAACCGTCAGGCTACATCGACGTGCAGACTGCTGGTTGCACAGCCTCCTGGAGTGGGGCGGACGTGTACCTGGAGATGCCGTTTTCCTGCTTCGATCTCCTAACGCAGCTCAGCCTGTCATGCACTGGGTTCGATCACGTGCTCTTTGAGATCAATGACATCGATCTTGGACTCACGTGGCTCAATCTCAAGTGGGTGGACGTGCTGTTCACAACGACCTCCAAATCGGTGAACACGGTGTTCGATATCACGGTAGGAGATACCGCGTGTATCACGCCGTATCTTGCTCTCGAAGGCGCGGGAACAGAGATCACCGGGTTCTCATTGAAGGCTCTGAAGCTTTCCTACACCTGGGACAACGTCACATTCAAGGCGGGAGACCTGTTCGATGAGGATGGTTGGTATCCATACCTGAACTACGTCACTACCCGTTACTACGGCTGGACGTGGGATGGAGAATTGGCGACCTTGCCCGTGTGTGCTGTTACCGAGGGGTACGATGAGTACTTCGCTCTGGAGATTGCGGGCGATTCTTGTTGCGGAGGAAGTTACGCGTTTAGCACCTTCGCGTGGTTTGATACTGGGAACAGCACCGGACTGTTTGACTGGTCTGAGACAAGGGTCAAACTCAGCGTGGGAATTGGCTCCAACACAACTGTCAGCTTCGGGATGAGTGCCAAGCAAACTGGCATGAATTGGTTCCGGCTTGGAACGGAGGTTGTTTGGTAGGATCTCCGTAATCCTTCAAGGATACCGGTTGATATGATAGCGGGCTCTGAGAGTTTTCGGAGTCCGCTTTCTTGGTTTGTGTATCTGAATGGAGATGAACGGCTGAGAGTCCGATGCTCAGTTTGCGAGTATCAAAACGGTTCCTCGTTAGATTTGTCGGAGACAGATAGCTCAGCGTTGGAAGCAAACTCAGGCGGTGCGAACGGGTAAGCGTAGCAGCTTGTCTGCTGCGTTGAGACACAAGCCCGAGAAGAAACGTTGCACACAAGGTGCGACGCTACACACGACAAAGCAACTCAATTCGAAGAGTGGTAGCTTGTCTGCCAGGTCTACTCTGATGCGACAAAGCGTTACATCAGACTCCACCATGCAAAGCGGGTCAGTGCGGCTTCGTTCTAGACTCGAAACAGTACAAGCCCATCAAAACTGAATACCAACTCCAAAGATGAATTCACGCCGCAGATGGTATCCGGCAAAGATGCTGGCATGTTCGAGGTCAACCTCTAGACCGAGGACGAAGCTCGGAAAGGGTTCTGTCTCCACGTCTGGTTCGATGGTGATCGCTAGGGCAGACATGCCGTCTGTGACTGTTGGAGCGAGTGCCGTGTTCTGCAGGCCGATCCCCCCTCCCAGCAGGAGCGACATGCGCTCTGTGAGCGCCAGATGCAAGCGCAAGTCGAGGTCTAGCTCGGGGCCATAGTTGTATGTCGTTCCTGGTGCGGGTGCAGTATCTCCGGTGAAGCGCAGCGCTGCCGCAATCCCGAAAGCACGGGTGATGCGGACCTCCATCCCGACGCTGTCCTTACCTACATCGACGCCGATGAACAGGGGGACCGATCCCGTGTATCTTCCTGGGTTGGCGAACGCCTCCTGCAGGCGAGCGTCGATGTCGATCATGTCCTGATCGTGAACCACAATACTTTCACTGAACGGCGCATATCCCGCTTTGGTCAGCGTTATCTCCACCTCCCCTGCTGGCAGGAGGAGGTCCTTCGGTGCGACGCCGCGCACGTGCCCATTGACGATTATCCTTGCCCCAGCCGGTTGTGAACCGATGTGCACGATCCCCTTAGGCTGATAGACGGTGAACTGCGTCCAGGCTGAGCTCCATTCGGAGCTGGAAAGCGCGATGGGCAGCTGCGATGTCAGCGCCTGCGGCTTCACATCGAGCGACCGGAACGGCTCTTTGGCTGAGGGCGCAAGTTGGTCTATCGCTGTACGCGAGAGTATCGCCACTATCGTCTCTGTCCCCTCGGGTTCACCGATGGTGAGGTGATATCCCTTGCCGGGGAGGAGCATCTTCCCTGCTGGCACTTCCGAGTTTGGTTGGTAGATGTTGGGGTAGAGTAGCGTGATTTCCCCGGACGGATCGATGTCGTACAGGTAGAGAAAGCCGGGTTTCTTCGTGTCGATCGTGATCCGGATTCTGTCCCCCGGAGCGTACGTGTCACTATCAACCGATATGCTCAGCTCGCCCTCTGTAGGGGATGGAAGAACGCCGGCGGGGAGGTTCTCCGCATGGGACAAGACGCTCGCTGCGACCAGCAAAACGATGATGGCAAGAAGAACGAATCCCTTACAAGGGTTCATTCCCCGGTGCGATCCTTTCATATGCCTCACCCCGCGCGTTTTAGGTGCTTGCCTTCTCAGGGTACAACTCTTTTCGCATCTGCACAAGCTTGTCCCGAAAGGCTACCGCTTCCGCGTTGTCCACGTTGTGCAAACAGATCTCCTTCTTGCCGATGAGGATGCTCACTCTATCCCCATCCACAGCGATGTCCACGCGGTCTATTGGCTGCTCGCGCGCGATTCCTGCGCTGGCCAGTGTTTTGTCGAGCACCGCCCTGCTCACCCGCGCGATCCCCCGCTGCAGGATGGACGCCCTTCCGGATCGCCCGTCTGCGGCCCTCACTTCCTTTGCCATCTTAGCGACCAGCGTACCCCGCTCGGTCAATAGGAGGGTGAAGCGATCGTCTCGATCCGTGAGTCGCGCCACCTCAGCCATCCACATCACCTCGTACAGGGGAATTCGTCCTACGCCCTTCAGCTCGCGCTCGCCCAGGGGGATGAAACGGGCGCCGGACGCTCCCATCGCCTCGCGCGCGAACTCCTCAGTCGTGAGTATCTGCCCTCCCTTGGCAAGGCTGGAGACGCGCTGGGAGAGGTTGACAGAGTTTCCGATGAGGTCTGATTCCTTAACTATCGGTGTGCCACTCGCCAGCCCGATCCCGACGTCGATGACCTCGGATGGATCCTTTGCGTTTCTCTCCCTGATCCGTCTCTGTATCGCGATCGCCGCTTCTACGGCGCTCGGAAGTTCGGGGAAAGCGGCCATGATTCCATCTCCCAGTGTCTTGACCACGATACCGTTCCCCTCTTCGATTTTCTCCCTCAACAGCAGATCGTGGGCGCGCGAGAGCTCGTAGGCGGCTCGGTCTCCCGCTCGTGCCGTGTAGGAAGTGAATCCACGGATGTCGCTGAACATCACGGCGATCTGCTCCCCCGCCTCTACACGCGCGCGTATCTGCTGCCGATTCTTGAGAGTGGTACTCCAGGACACTTAGGCACACCCCAGTTTGGAAAAGATTGCTTGGTATTATATCATACAGGCAAGTACTGGGACAGAGATCGCAGGGAAGTGACGCGATGACCAACCACAGAAGGAGGAGCGAAGAGATGGAGAAGGAGAAGATTGCTGAGCTGATCGGAAAGGCGCCGCTGTTTTCCCGCGTGTCAAAGAAGGGGTTGGCTTCGATCGCCAACAAGGCAATCAGCAAGGAGTTCCCTGCCGGCACCAAGATCGTCAGTGCCGGGGCTACCGGGACCGGATTCTATCTGATTCTGTCCGGCTCCGCCGAGGTGGTGCGCGACGGAGAGGTCGTTGCCAAGCTGTCGGCCGGTGATTTCTTCGGTGAGATGGCGCTGCTCGACGGTGCGCCGCGCTCCGCCGATGTCGTTGCCACAGAGGACACGGTCTGCCTTGTCATCTCCCTGTGGGCCCTGAAGGGGATCATCGCTGTCACACCGGACGTTGCCGTTCACATTCTGGAGGAGCTTGTCCATCGTCTGCGAAAGACGGAACAAGCGCTGAGCTAGCTCAACCCCTCTCGTAGCAGGCGAGGCAGCGGGCCTCGTAGAACTCCGTGCCCCCCACCTTGATCACGTCATCGGTCGCCGGGGCGGGCTTGCCGTCGATCAGGCGTTGGCTGCGTGTAGCTTCTCCGCCGCACTTGACGCAGACGGCGTGCAGCTTGTCCACCTCATCCGCCAGGGCCATCAGCGCGGGCATCGGACCGAACGGCTCCCCAGCGAAGGTGAGATCAAGCCCGGCGACGATCACCCTCTTCCCACGAGCGACCAACTCTTCGCAGAGCTTCGGAAGCTTGCTGGAGAAGAAGTTTCCCTCGTCGAAGGCGACCACGGTGGCCGACTCTATGGCCCCTTGACTGACGATCCTCTCAAGCATCGACAATGATTCCTCCCCCGGAGGGAGAAGATGAGCGGCGAACTGTCGACCGTAGTGGGTGACGATGGCGCTCTCGCTGTAGCGGTTATCGATCGTCGGTTTGAACAGAACGATCTCCTTACGTGCTATCCGCACCCGCTCTAAGCGGCGGATCAGCTCCTCAGTCTTCCCGGAGAACATACATCCAGTGATGACTTCCAATCGTCCCTGCTGTGTCATCTATCACTCCTTCTCTTCTTTTAGATACGTGTCTGTGTACAGGGTGCCAACATCGAATTCGTGATCGATCAGGCCACTTCTCAGCATGTAGCTTCGCAGCGTGTCCCATTCCTGCGCTGGCCCAAGGCGCGCGCCAAGGCTGAACAGCGGAACGGTGATCTCATACGCCCGTCGGTTCAGCTCATCGTTCAGGTCAGGGTACGCGGCGAGGAACTGATTGTAGGCCTCCTCGGGATGATCCGCGGTGAAGGCGATCCCCCGCGCCAGTCCGGCCAGAAAGGCGCTCAGCATCCTCTCGTTCTGGGCGGCGGTCTCTTCGTTTGCAGCGATCAGAATCTCCTCCGTCTGCGGGACACCGTACTCCTCCTCGGGGAAGAAGACCGGCTCATGCCCCGCGATCGCCACCTGCGGAACCTCGAAGTTGCGGAACGCTCCGATGGCGTCCACCTTCCCGGACAGAAGAGAGAGGACGGTATTGAACCCGACGTTGATCAGTTCGTAGTCACCCGGATCGACCCCGACCGAGGCGAGCATCGTGCGCCACAGGATCGGCTCCAGGGGCTCGAGAGAATATCCGATGCGTCGGCCGCGCAGATCGGCCAAGTTTTCGATCCCATTCTCCTTGAGGGCCAGCAATCCCCCCAAGGGAGAGCCGATCAGTGAACCGACGGCGATCACCGGGAGGCCGGCGTCGCGGGCGATGAGGAGGTTTATCTGCGGAGTGAGGGCCAGATCGATCGCCCCCGTGGCGACCAGCTTTATCGGATCGCTCGGATTCGCTGGAACGAGGATCTCCACTTCCAGTCCCTCGTCGGTGAAGAAGCCCATCCGTTGAGCGACGATCAAGGGAACGTGGTTCGGATTGGGAAAGAAGTCGAGCATCACCCGAAGTCTCGGTTGAGCAGCGACGGACGTGGACACGGAGATGAGAAACAGGAGGACAAGGATCAATCTCTTCATGTTGGTCTACCTCGATCTGCTTTGCTGCGCGGGGACATCCAGCGCAGGAATCTGCGCTCCATTATGCTCGTGATGGCAAATAGGAGCAAGCCGAGGAGGGACAGCATGAGGATGGAGGCGAAGACCAGGTCGGTCCGCAGCCGTGCGTTGGATTGTATCATCAGATATCCGAGCCCGCTCTTCGCCCCGACCCACTCTCCGATCGTCGCCCCGACCACGCTCAGTGTCACTCCCACCTTCAGCCCGGAGAAGAGGGAGGGGAGGGAGGCCGGGAGGCGCACGTGGGCAAATATCTGCACCCTGCTCGCGTCGAGCGAGCGCAGCACATCGACCGTCTCTTCGTTCACGGAGCGCAGACCGTCCACTGTGTTCACCACGATCGGAAAGAAGACGATCAATCCCGCCACGGTGACCTTCGGCCAGAGGCCGTAACCGAACCAGATGATGAGGAGCGGGGCGATGGCGAAGACGGGGATCATCTGTGAGGCGATGATGAGCGGGTACAGAGCGCGTTCGAGTGTGCGGAAATAGAAGATGAGAACAGCGAGACAGAATCCGCCCACCACCCCGAACAGCATTCCTAGGATTACCTCTATCAGAGTCACACCAGCCTGCCCGAGGAGGAGCTTCTACACTTGATCTACGCGGAGGAAGGA
>JAGGSM010000051.1 GCA_021159105.1 Candidatus Bipolaricaulota bacterium | reverse complement strand
CAGACGGACACATTTCTACAATTCCCGGGGACATGGACAGAAGCGCGGTGTGGGATGTTCTCAAGTGGGTGTTGGCAGTGCTTGCTGCTGGGTTCGTCGGGCAGTTCGGCCGCAGCCTCGCCCTGCGGATCATCGAGCGGAAGCGGGCCCGCCGAGAGGATCATGTTATGAGAGGATCGGAGGAGAAGAGCGCTGAGGAAGATGCAAAGAGGCTGAAAGCACAGCAGAAGATCGAGAAGAAGAGAGCTAAGATGGCACTGAAGGAGAGCAAGAAGCGTTCAGGCTGATCCCGTCTGCTCGAGATCAGCCCGCACAGTGGATCCGCTCCTATTCCTCTTCCTTGGACACGGAGACGATCTCCATACCGTTGTAGTAGCCGCAGTGTGGGCACACGCGGTGCGGAAGTTTCAGTTCATGGCAGTGCGGACATTCCATCGACGCCAGCACGCTCGTGCCGTAGTGCCCGCGGCGCATGCGCCCCTTCGAGCGCGAAGTACGATATTTTGGGACAGCCATTGCTCCTCCTTACACTATCAAAACAAACATTGCACGGCACCATATCTAACTGGAGACCGGGCAGGAATTCGTTCGTTGTTCAATCGATTGTGCAGAGTTTAGCCGCTCTCGCCAGACGGCGCAAGGTCGAAGACGAACGTCACCGGTCCATCGTTCACCAGGTCCACCTCCATGTGCGCGCCGAAAACCCCGCTTCCTATACTGATCCCTGTCCCCTCGAGCGCTGAGACAAATAGGTCGAACAGCTTCTCTGCTCGCTGGGGCGGGGCAGCGTGGGCGAAGCTCGGTCTCCTCCCCTTTTTTGTGTTCCCGTACAGGGTGAACTGCGGGACAGCGATGATCCCGCCTCCGATGTCGCGCAGCGACAGGTTCATCTTCCCATCCGCGTCCTCGAAGATCCGCAAATCGACGATCTTATCAACGATCCGCGGAAACATGCTCTGGCTATCATCGTTGGTGAACCCGACAAGCAAGACGAGGCCACGTCCGACGGAGGCGACGGTATTCCCGCCCACGCGCACCTCCCCTCGGCTCACTCGCTGCAACACGATGCGCATCTTCAGGTCCGCTGTTCCAGGTCTTTCGCCGCCTCAATCAACTGCTCCAGCTGAGCATCGTCGAGCATCGCTACGTGCGCGAGGAGCCGCATCTCCAGGTGCTCCCGACTCAGCCTGGCGCGCGTATTGTCGCGGAACGCCCGTTCGACGAGGTGCGAGGCCTGCCGGTTGATGTAGTGATCGATGAAGTTCACCCTCCACTGCGGGAGGTTGTCCAGGATCCCACGCAGGATCTCCAGGAGGTGTTTCACATGCGGCTCTCGCGTGACGAACACGCCGTTGATGTGATTCACCAGTTGCTGGTCATCGGAGAAGAAGATCACGGATTTTGGCGAGTAGGCCAGGGCCGCGCGCGCCGCTTCGATCATCGCGCGATAGCGAGCGATGCGGGAGGTGCTCCGCCCTATGAGGTGGGCGATTTCCTCGATCACGTTTCCATCCTTGTCGGTAATCGCGATCCCGATCCCGGCTTCGCCCGGATCGTTCTGCGCACGCCCGTCGGTATACACGAAAAGCTTTTCCATCTTCATGTGGGCCCACCAGGATTCGAACCTGGGACCGACCGGTTATGAGCCGGTTGCTCTGCCGCTGAGCTATGGACCCTCCTTCGCAATTGACTATAGGCCAGGGCGGAGCTTCTGTCAAGCAGACCGTGCCCTGATCCGCCACAGGAACACAATCTCGAGGGCAAGAACGCCGGTGACGACTATGCTCCCCTCCATGCCGAACGCACCGCCTGTGACGATATCACTCCCTGTGAGAGAGGAGGAGAAGAGGCTGATCCCTGAGATGCCGAACGCCTGCGGAGAGAAGCCTGAGTTCGCGCTGCCAAACAGGAAGATGAGCGATGAGTTCCAGGCCACATGCCAACCGATGGCGTACCACAGGGAGCGTAGGAAGATCATCCCGAGCGTGATCGCGATCGAGATGAGGACGATGTTGACGATCCCAATTGCGCTTGCGTGCGGATTCTGCAGGTGGCGCGCGGCGAAAACGATGGCTGTAGCGATCACCGCGGTCGGCCCTCCCCAGCCGCGGGATACCGCCTGAAACAGGTATCCGCGAGATTCGATCTCCTCGGTGAACGGTCCGATGAGTGCTGCAGCGAGGATGAAACAGACTCCAGCCAGGCTCGCGTGTCCGGTGGCTCCGCCGGCACGCAGGGTCAGGTGGACGGCGCCGCTCGCCATCATAAGGAGCCCGATCGTCACGATCGTAGCAAGAGAGGACAGGATACCCAGCAGGAACGGGCGCCATGCGCCGCTGAGCCGATCGAGGAGCATGCCCCGCAAGCTCTTGCGTTCAAGGAAGTGCCAGGCGAGGAGAAAGAGTGCCAGGCTGGTGATCTGGCCGATGATCAACAGCACACCGTTAACCGCTGGGGTGAGGATCAGTTGACCAGTGCTGGGATCGAGTGATGGCCAGGCGGCTGTTCTCCTGGTGACAGCGAAGATAGTGATGGTGGGGATGAACGCCGCCCAGCCGCTCCAGACGAGCGCGTGAAGCGAGAGCGCCCGCAGAACCGGCCAGAAGCGGTCCGAGGCGGAGGACACGTGAGGATCACCGTCCGTTGTGCTTGCCCTTCTCCGATGAAAACAGGTTACGGAACAGGTACTGCTGCAGATCGTCCAGCTTCTCCAGCGCGGTGGCGATGCGAATCCGGTACTGGATAGGGAACGGTTCCGGTCGCTTGTTCCTGATCTTGGCGGGATCGACCATCGGGAGGGGATCGTTCTTCCTCTGCCGTTCATCGATCGACACGTAGTTGAGCGCCTCCCGCGCCTTGAGGATCTCCGCGATCCCCTCCTCGGTGAGGTTGACCGCGTCGGACAGCTCGGCCAGGGTCGGGAGCCTTTTCAGCTCCTCTAGCAGGCGTAGTTGCGCCTCCTCGATGTGCCTGTTCAGCCCCTTCATCCAGTTTGGGAACTCGGCCCGCTTCACCTTCCCCCTGATGTGAGACCTGATCTCTCCCTTGATCAGGTTTTTCGCATAGTTGTAGAACTGCTGCTGGTGCGACAGTTCGACGTTGTACGTGGCGTTCAACAGGCCGAGGTAGCCTGCGCGAAAGAGCTCATCGCGAGGAAAGCCGCTGCTGCTGAAACTCTCCTCGATCGTCTCATCGATGAGCGATGTCGTGCGCGCCAGGATCTCCTCGCGCAGTGCATTCTCATCATCTGGATGAGCGGCAAGGAGAGCCAATAGCTCATCGATACTTAGCTGTTCGAGGCTGTTCTTCTCGGCCATGGCCCTCTAGAACTTCAGCTCGAACCCGAAGGTGATGTAGTCGATCCCACTGAAGTCGAAACCGGCCACCGTGTACAGGCTCACCCCTGAGAAGGTCACCTCCGCCCGAATCCATTGCCCGGAGAAGCCTGTGGCATCGAAAGTGGTCAGGCTCGTCAAGGTTACCGGATCGATACTGGCCTCGATCGAGAGATCCTGCTCCGCGAACATGAACGTGGCGTCGAAGAGCGTGATCGAACCGACAGTGACCTGGTCACACAGGGCGAAGGACAGGGCGAACCCCTGCCCGGAGAAGACGATCGGCGTCGTCGACGGGGGGAGACTGGAGGCAAAGCTGGTCCGGCTGGTGAAGCGCACCGGCTCGATCTGCAGATCGAGGATGAAGTCAATAGAACTGACGGAGAAGGTATCATCGATCGCGATAGCGGATAGGAAGGCCAGTGAGGGCTCCTCGAAGCGGTACCCGATCTCCAGTGTCTCGTAGTTGAACCCCGTCCAGTCGAACCACGTTGTGCTGCTCGACATCAATCCCATGTAGTCCATCTGCAGGCGGACCAATTCCTCCTCGAAGTAGAACCCTGAAACCACGGTGACATTCAACGATCCAGGGCTGCCGAACAGCCCTTGCGTGTGATAGAAGAGGCTCAGCAGATCGTAGGAGAAAGGTGCTTCGACCCCACCGAGCACGTTGATGAGATCGGTGGCGCCGAACCCGGTGAGGGTGGTGATCGAGAACCCGCAGTTCTCTCCACTTGAGAGCCTCAGCACAGCGGCCATACTGTACTCGGGTGTCTGCACACTGCCGATATCTGCCAGTATGAGGTCAGTTCCCAGCTCTATTCCCACGATCTGGGCGGACAGAGAGAGATCGTTCCAACTGAAGTACGGATCAAACAGGATGTCATCTCCGATCTGAACCGCGCCCAAGTCCACATCCGCACTGAACCCCTGCGACTCGAATCCAGACAGGTCGAAGACCGTGCTTGATGAGAAGGTGAATCCTGATATGCTGATGGACAACGATAGCCCCGTCTCGATGTTGTACGAAGATGGAGGGACCGGGGTGAAGGTGAACTCGAGCCCCACGCTCCCCGAGAACCCGAGCGTCGATCCAGGAGGACAACAGGGATCATCGGCCATAGCCCCCGTCCCCATCGTAACTACGAGCAAGAGCAAGACTGCAAAGTACATACTGATCCGCGGCATTAGAACCTCCTTAAGGCTTCACCTGCATGTTAAGCACATGACACGCTCCTGATGGGGAAACAGGGGAGCGCACGCTCACAGCTTTGTCTGATCATGGCGGGACAGATGTCAACTTCCCCTTACTTAACCATGGCACTTGACTTGAACCCACACATTGTGCTAGTCTGGTACCAACTTAAGGAGGTGTGGTCTATGAAGAAGCTGTTTGTTGGTGTGGTCGCGTTGAGCATGGTTCTGCTCCTAGGGGCGGGACTCGCCTTCGCGGGTGACAAATACATCGTAGCATCGGATATCCCGTGGGCACCGTTCGAGATGGTGACCGCGGATGGCCAATTCTTCGGTTTTGACCTGGATATTGTGCGCTGCCTTGCGGTGGTAGAGGGATTCAACCTGGATGATGTGGTCATCAAGAACACCGCATTTGACACGATCATCGATACGGTCAAGAGCGGGAAGGCGGACATCGGTGCGTCCGGGTTCACGATCACCGCTGATCGAGCGAAGTCGGTCGATTTCTCACAGCCGTACTACCTGTCCAACCAGGCGGTCGTAATACGCAAGGACTCAGGGCTGAACATAGTCAGTGCCCTCGCCGGGCAGGGCCCAACCAAGAAGATCGGTGCTCAGAACGGAACCACCGGGTTCGATTGGGCTGACAACAACGGCATTGGCATCACGGTGAACGGGTACGAGTACTATCCGACCGCAATCCTTGACCTGGTGAACAAGCGAATCGACGCGGTCATCCAGGATGAGCCGGCATCGCAGTCCTCGTTGGCTGCCTATCCGGATCTTCTGACCATTGCTGGTATCATCAACACGAACGAGTACTTCGGCTTCCTCGTCGCCAAGGGTGACCCCAAGGGCTTGCTGCCGATGATGAACGACGGCATGGCGAAGCTTGGCCTCTCTGTTCTGCCGACCGCCGGTGGGATGCAGAAGCTCGTCGTCACCCCGGGGAGTGTTTGGGACAACCTCTTGAAGGGATACTTCGGGCCGACGAACGACAAGATCGAGGCCGCGTGGCTGGCGAGCAAGGACCTCCTACTCGTCGATCAGGACGTGGAAGCGTTCGCCGCTAAGTTCGCTGAAGAAGCGACCAAGTAGGAAACGCATACTTAGACTCTTGCAGGGGCCTCCTAACGAGGGGCCCCGTGTTTTTACAAAGGGAGGTTCTCATAACAGGGATTGCTGTTATTGCACAGAGCATGCCGATGCTCCTGCGTGGTGTGCGGATCAACATAGAGCTCCTGTTCGCTCTGCTGGTCCTCGGCCTCCTCGTCGGAACACTGGTCGCTCTGTTACAGGTTTATGGCGGACGTTTCTTCGGCACACTCGCCTCTGGTTATGCGTGGATATTCCGCAGCATCCCCGCGATCGTGCTGCTCTTCCTATTCTACTTTGGCCCGTCTGAGTTCGGGGTCGATATACCGCCGTTCTTCGCCGCGGTGTTGGCGCTCGGGCTGCGCTCTTCGGCGTATCAATCGCAGATCTTCCGAGGGGCACTGCAGGCGATACCGCACGGGCAGATGATGGCCGCACGGTCGATGGGGATGACCCGCATACGCGCGATATTCCTCATCATCATCCCGCAGGCGCTGCGCATCTCCATAGCCGGATGGTCCAACGAGTTTTCATCTGTTGTCAAGGACACGACCTTGGCTTACGTCGTCGGCCTCAATGAGGTTCTGCGCAGGGTGCGGATCATAACCGACAGGCACTACGATCTGGCGATGCTCGCCTACCTGACCGTAGCTCTCATCTTCCTCTTGCTCACCTATACCGGAAACTGGGGACTCGGCAGGCTAGAGAAGAGGCTGAGGATTCCCGGGCTACAGATGATGAGAGGAGGTACAAGAGAGGCATGAGTCTGCTCATAGTGAAGGATATCCACAAGGCATATGGAGGTATTGAGGTCCTGAAGGGCGTTTCGTTCTCGCTTGAACAAGGAGAGACGAAGGTCGTGATCGGCCCTTCCGGGACTGGGAAGAGCACTCTGTTGCGCTGCATCAACCGCCTCAGCCCGCCAGATTCCGGCCATGTCTGGCTCGACGGTGTGGAGGTGACCGATCCAAAGGCGAACATCAACGCGCTGCGCGCCGAGATGGGGTTCGTCTTCCAGAGCTTCAATCTGTTCTCACACTTGACGGCGCTGCGCAACGTGCGCATCGGGCCGATCAAGGTCAAGGGGATGAACAAGGACGCAGCGACCAAGCTGGCGATGGAGGAGCTGGAGCGCGTCGGACTGAGCGACAGGGCGGACGCGTATCCGGCGCAGCTGTCCGGTGGGCAGAAGCAGCGGGTATCAATAGCCCGAGCGCTTGCCATGTCACCCAAGTTGATCCTGTTCGACGAACCGACATCGGCCCTCGATCCAGAGCTGATCGGCGAGGTGCTCACGGTGATGATCAACCTCGCCAAGGAAGGGATGACGATGCTCGTCGTCACCCACGAGATGGGGTTCGCCCGCTCGGTGGCGGATGAGATCATCTTCATGGAGAACGGAGTGATCGTGGAACAGGGAACTCCCGGGGAGATGTTCTCCAATCCGAAGAACAAACGCACAGGGGAATTCCTGCACAAGATCAACGAGCTGTACGGGGAGACAGACTGATGGCCTTCGATTGGGCGTGGCTCCCTCTGCTGGCGCACGGATTGATCTTAACGTTGGAGATCACCGTAACCTGCATCGCCTTCGGGATCGCCGTGGGGATCGTCCTGGCGCTGATGAGAGTCTACGGCGGCAAGTGGCTCTCCATTCCCGCGAGCATCTACATCCAGATCTTTCGCGGTACGCCTCTGCTGGTGCAGTTACTCATGGTCTATTATGGCCTCCCCTCTTGGGGGATCAGCCTCTCGGCGTTCACCAGCGGTGTCCTTGCCCTTGGGCTGAACACCGCTGCCTATCAGGCCGAGTACTTCCGGGGAGCGATCCAGGCGGTGAAGAGCGGTCAGCTCCTCGCCGCCCGTTCGATGGGAATGAACATGGTGCAAGCCGCTCGCTACATCGTCCTGCCGCAGGCGTTTCGCATCGTTATTCCCTCCTGGTCAAACGAGCTGATCCTTATGCTCAAGTACTCGTCGATCGTCTTCTCGATCACTCTACTCGACCTGATGGGAGTGGGAAAGAGGATCGCCTCGCACAACTTCCGCTACTTCGAGGTGTACATAGTCGTTGCCCTGTTCTACCTGGCGCTGGTGTTCATCATTACACAGCTGTTGCGACTGTTGGAGAAGAGGGTACACATACCTGGACTGGGAGAAACGGCAGAGTCATAGGCAAGAAGAACGGGCGCGCCTTGTTCAACCTTGAGAGACGCGCCCGATCCCTTCAGCCCTTATCTATCTCCATCTTCGATAGCACCAGGCCGGTGAGGAGCTTGGGGTAGAAGTCGGTCGACTT
>JAGGSM010000003.1 GCA_021159105.1 Candidatus Bipolaricaulota bacterium | reverse complement strand
GATTCTGTCGGTTGCGCTACGATCGATGAGAGTGGGCAGATCGACCTGCGCAAGGATGTGGGGAAGATCGATGAGGTAAACGAGCGCCTCAACTTCAACGAGATGCGCGGCCAGCGGGGTATCGTCCAGCTGCGTTGGGCCACCTTTGGCAGCCCCTCACAGGAGAACGCTCAACCTCACCTCGATTCCGACGGTGACCTCGTCGGTGTCCACAATGGGAACATTGTGAATCACGTCTCTCTGCGCGATGGGTTCCTCGCTGAAGGGATGACCGTACGCAGCGCAAACGACGGGGAGAGCATAGTCCACGCGGTGGAGCGCTACGTTGACCGAGGGGAGTCGATGATCGACGCCATCCGCGCGGCCGCGCAGGAACTGCAAGGGGACTACGCGCTGATCATCGCCTCCAAGGCGAACGCGGGGAAGGACGGCGCGTTGCACGCGGTGAAGAGCGGCTCTGGCCTCGTCGTGGGGATCGCCGATGGTGCGACCTGCGTGTCATCGGATCTTCCCTCGATACTCCCGATCACAAACAAGATCCTCCGCCTAAACGATGGCGAGATGATCAGCCTGTGGCCGGACCGCTATGAGCTGCGGAGCCTAAGCGACGGGCAGATCATCGAGCGCGAGCCGGAGGTGTTCACCGAGGGGATGGACGCAGCGGAGAAGGGCGGGTACGCCCACTTCATGGAGAAGGAAATCCACGAACAGCCCAAGGCCGCGGCGGAACTGATCCACTGGCTCAATGCATCCCCCTTTGTACCGCAGTTCCTCGATGTTCTCTCTTCGGCTGAACATCTCTACTTCGTCGGCTGCGGAACGAGCTACCACGCGTGCATGATCGGCGCGGCCTACTTCAATCGCATCGCTGACATCCCAGCGATCCCCGTCCTCGCCCCGCAGTTCACCGAGACGCTCGCCCCCATCCTTAGCTCAGAGGATGCCGTCGTCTTCCTCAGCCAAAGCGGGGAGACGAAGGACGTATTGAACGCGCTCAACGTCGTGCGTCCAACCGGGGCGAAGGTCCTCGGCGTGCTGAACGTCATCGGCTCGGCGCTGATGCATCTGAGCGATCACTACCTGCCGCTTGCCTGCGGCTACGAGATCAGCGTACCGGCGACCAAGACGTTCCTAAACCAGGTCGTCCTCTTCCTCTACCTGGCCGATAGGCTGCGCAAGCATGGGGCTAGGATCGACTGGGACAGCATCCCCGCGATCATCGAACAGACTCTCCTCTCCACTAAAGAAGGGGCCAAGGAGGCGGCAAGCACCCTTAACCCGCACGACGAAATGTACTACCTGGGCTACGGCCTGACACTGGGAGTAGCGATGGAGGGAGCGCTCAAGCTGAAGGAGATCACCTACGCCCACTGCGAAGGGATGCTCAGCTCGGAGTTCAAGCACGGCCCGCTGTCCGCGGTGCACGACAACTACCCGATCCTGTTTGTCACTGCACCCGACGACGCGGCGATGATGGTCAATCACATCAACGAGGTCGCCTGCCGTGGCGGACGCCCGATCGCAATCGCCTGCGAAGACGGCCTGCTGCGTAAGCACGTTGACCAGTACATTCCTCTCCCCGATGTCGGAGAGGAGATTGCAACACTTGTTGCCGTGCTCCCACTCCAGCTGATCAGCTACTACATGAGCATCGAGAGGGGGATCGATCCCGACTTCCCGCGCAACTTGAGCAAGACGCTCACCGTCGATTGATATGAATGCCGAAAGAGAGGCGCTGAGCGAGATCCTGCAAGCGCTTGGAGAGCATGACTTCCTCGTCCTCGACACGGAGACGACCGGATTGAACGCGCCCGAGCTCGTCAGCATCGGCGTCATCGATAGCCAAGGGAAGACGCTGCTCAACGAACTCGTGCGCCCGGGCAAACCCATCGAACCTGGCGCGAGCCGGATCACTGGGATCACCAATGAGATGGTGCGCGATAGAGAGGAGTTCCCCGCAATCTACGAACGCCTGAAAGACGTGCTCAGCAATAGACTCGTGGTCATCTACAACGCTTCCTACGATCTGAAGGTCCTTTCTAACACCTGCCGTCGCTACAACCTGGCAATGCCTCCCTTCGAGTCCTGGTGCGCGATGGAGTGGTTCGCCAAGGTCTACGGGAAGTGGGACAGCTATCGGGGCAACTTCACGTGGCAGAAGCTATCGACCGCTGCGGGGTACTTCGCAGTTGAACAGCACGATGCTCACAATGCGCTGGGTGACTGCATCACTACGCTGCGCATCATTACCGCGGGCCTTGCCAGGGCAAGGGAACTCGGTTCTCACATGGACCCGCTCTTCTGAGAGAAAAGGCCTCTCTAACGGATTGGCTTGACAGCCTCGCTGCGCCGTGTTAGGATACATGTGCTTTATTGGAGGCACGATATGGAGTTTACTTCTAGCTTGGAGGTGAGAGCGTCTAGCAGTATTCTGTCTGTGTACTTTATGCTGATTACCACCGTTTAGTAACGCCTATTTGGTGTTGCTAAACAAGCGAACCGAAAGCCGAAAGGCTTGCGGTTTTTTTTATTGGCGGGGTGATGTGTATGCTCGTTGTAGATAATCTGACGAAGTCCTTCGGAGGCCTGCGGGCAGTCGATCGGTGTTCCTTCTCTGTCGGCGCCGAGACGATCACCGGCCTTATTGGCCCCAACGGAGCGGGAAAGACCACCGTCTTCAACCTTCTCACAGGTTTCTACCGCCCGGACGAAGGAAAGGTCCTGCTCCAGGATAAAGACATCACTGGCCTCCCCCCCTACCGCATATTCCAGCAAGGGATGGCCCGCACGTTTCAAATACCCCGCGAATTCAAAGAGATGACGGTGATGGAGAACCTCATGCTCGCCCCCACCGAGCAATCGGGGGAGCGCCTGTTCGATCCCTTCCTCCGCCCCTTGCGGGTGCGTCAGCAGGAGCGGTCGATCGCCAACAGGGCGGTAGAAGTACTGGACTTCCTCGGTTTGCAGAGACTGCGCAATGAGCTGGCCAGAAACCTGTCTGGTGGGCAGAAGAAACTCCTGGAGCTCGCCAAAACGATGATGATCAAGCCCAAGATCGTGATGCTTGACGAGCCGGGTGCAGGGGTTAATCGTACGTTGCTCAAGCGGATCGTGGAGTCTATAGAGCGGCTGCGCGACGAGGAGAAGACGACCTTCTTGCTCATCGAGCACGATATGGACTTCGTGATGCGCCTGTGCAACCCAGTTATCGTGATGAGCGAGGGGAAGAAGCTGGCAGAGGGCGAGCCAGGGGAAGTGCAGCGCAACAAGGAAGTCCTGGAAGCCTACCTAGGAGGTCAGTATGTCGCTGTTGACGGTTGAGAAAGTGACAAGCGGCTACGGGGACATGGAGGTCCTCCACGAGGTATCGATCGCGGTCGACTCGCAGGAGATCGTGACGATCATCGGGCCAAACGGGGCCGGTAAGTCCACTCTGATGAAGACGATCTTCGGCCTCCTCAAACCGAAGAGCGGGAGGATCAGCTTCTCAGACCACGAGATCAGCGCCCTTTCCGCCGATCGCATTGTGCGGCTGGGCATGGCGTACGTTCCGCAAGTGGAGAACGTCTTCCCCTCGCTCACCGTCAGGGAGAACCTGGAGATGGGAGCGTTCATCCGCAGCGATGACTTCAGCGGGCGCATCAGAGAGATGTACGACCTCTTCCCCATTCTTGGAAGAAGAGGACGGCAGCAAGTCGGGAAGATGAGCGGAGGGGAGAGGCAGATGGTGGCAATGGCGCGCGCGCTGATGCTTAATCCACAACTCATTCTTCTCGATGAGCCCTCTGCTGCCCTCGCTCCCAATCTAGCCGAGGTGATCTTCGAGCGGATTGAAGCGATCAACGACACAGGGGTGGCAATCCTCATCGTGGAACAGAATGCAAGACAATCGCTGAGTCTCTCGGACCGCGGGTACGTCCTGGCCAGTGGGCGCAACCGGTTCACGGACACGGGAGAGAACCTACTGGCTAACGAGGAGATCGGCCAGTTATACCTGGGCGGATAGGAGATTCAATGACCACACTTGCACATATCCCGCAGCTGCTCGTCTACGGAATCATCTCGGGGAGCATCATCTCGCTCGGTGGAATAGGCGTTTCGCTCACCTACAGCATTCTCGGCTTTTCCAACTTCGCCCACGGCGATTTCATGGCCCTAGGAGCGTACATCGCCCTCGGGCTGTTCACCCTGTTCACAGGACTGGGCATCACGAACGCGCCGTTCGGGCCGCTCTCCTTCGGCTTCGGATTCGTGCTGGCGTTCATCCTCGCCATCGCACTCACCGCCATCGCAGTCATACTCATCGATCGACTCCTCTTCCGCCGCTTGCGCCGCTCCGGGCCGGTCATCCTGATGATGTCCTCGATCGGCGTGGCGCTGGGGTTACGGAACATCCTGCAATTCTTCTGGAGCCCGCAGCCGCACTACTACTCACAGGCAATTCAGCCGGCAGTGTCACTCGGCGTGCTGAACATCCGCATCAAGCCGGATGAACTGTTCATCATCGCTCTGGCGGTCGTGCTGGTCATCGTAGTGCATGCGTTCATGCGCTACACGAAGATGGGAAAGGCGATGCGTGCGATGGCCGACAACGCGACGCTGGCACAGGTGACAGGGATCAACACCGATCGCGTAATCATCTGGACGTGGGTCATAGGAGCAGGCCTTGCGGCGACAGCGGGCATCCTCGCCGGCATCGAGAACAAGTTCATCACCCCGGAACTGGGATGGCAGATGCTGCTGTCCATCTTCGCAGGGGTGGTCTTGGGAGGGATCGGAAACCCGTACGGAGCGATCCTCGGGGGAATGGTGATCGGCATATCCGAGGAGGTGTCGACCGCGTTCATCTCCACCGGGTACAAGCCGGCAGTTGCGTTCGTCATCATGATCATCATGCTTCTTGTCAAGCCAACAGGACTATTGGGGAGGAAAGACTGATGGAACATCTTGTGGGCATACTCAACTACATTGTCTTCTTTGCCATCACCGCGGGTACTTACAGCATCCTCTCTCTGGGGCTGAACATTCAGTGGGGGAACACCGGACTGTTCAACATCGGAATCGCCGGATTCTACGCCCTCGGTGCGTACACATCGGCCCTCCTCTGCGGCCTGCCGCCGAGCGCTTGGGAGGGGAGGACATTCGGAGGGTTTCAGCTCCCGTTCATCGTCGGCCTGTTGGGAGCGGCAATCGTGTCAGGGGTTGTCGCCATGCTCGTTGGTGCACCGACCCTCCGCCTGCGCACCGATTACCTCGCCATAGCTACAATCGGAATCGCCGAGACGATCCGTCTGATCCTGACAAACGAATCCTGGTTGACAAACGGTGTGTGGGGATTCCAGCAGATCCCTTCGCCGCTTTACAAGACGATCCACGCAGCGACGTCGGCCTATCTCAAAGGTCATCCCAATCTTCCCGTCTGGCTGCACGACCTCATCTCGAAGTCCTACGACTGGTTCTATCTGGTGCTGGTCTTGGTCGTTCTGTTCATACTGTACTTGATCATGGAGCGGCTCGTGCGCTCACCGTGGGGGCGCGTGATCAGGGCGATCCGCGAGGACGAGGACGCAACCTCCATGCTGGGCAAGAATACGTTCTCCTTCAAGATGCAAGCGCTGGTACTCGGGGCGATGATCATGGGAATCGGTGGGAGCATGTACGCCCACTACGCACGCTTCATCTCCCCCGTCTCCTTTAAGCCCCTGTACGGAACATTCATCGTCTGGGTGATGTTGATCCTCGGTGGAAGCGGGAACAACAAGGGGGCAATCCTGGGAGGGTTCACCGTCTGGGGAATCTGGGCGGGAACGGACTTCCTGACGAAATACCTTCCCTTCACATCGACCCAGTCGGCAAGCCTGCGCGTGATCCTCATCGCGGTGCTCCTTGAAGTGATCCTCCTCTGGCGTCAACAGGGGTTACTGCCACCAAAGAAACACCTCTTCAGCCAGAAATAGGCGGCGATAGCTCCTTCGCCATCCAATGAACTAGCCCGCCGCAAGCACGCGGTCCATCAAGAAGCTTCATGAGGAACACTCCCCAACGGGCGGGGAATCACCCCCTGCAAGTGATCGAGACACATATCTCAGTCAAAACGGCGAGCTTGTGGCAGTGTGATCCATTAAGAAGGGGTGGCCGGATGGCCACCCCTAACGGTGGTGCAGACAGGCGTACAGAGGAGGCTTATCCTGATACTGTAAGAACCGGGACAACTTGGCACTTATCGATCTTCCAGATCGTTATCCCGCCAGCTACGTCACCTGTGTCCTTGAAGTCAACTACACCGGAGACGCCTTCGTAGTTGATATCCTTGCCGGCCTTTAACAGCGCAACGGCCTTGGCCCATTCGCCGTAGTAGACCTTCTCACCCGGCCCATTTGCAACAGCGCGGAGGTTGTCGCGAATCGCCTCGCCGCTTGTGTCGCCGGCCCTTTCCATCGCAAGAGCGATTAGCATGGCAGCATCGTAGGCTTGGGCGTAGTACGGAATGGCGCTCGCGCCAAACTCAGCTGAGTAATCGGCATCTAGCTGGTCACTCCGGAATCCAGAAGAAGCTACTGTTCCGTAGGCCCCTTCGATCGGGCCGGGATTGTCAGCGGAGGCACATGCCGGTCCAGGGGCGACGCCCTCTCCCTTCATTCCATCGGAGAAGAGGAACTTGCCCTGATATCCTGCTTCGACGGCCTCCACGATCTGCTTGTTTCCATCCACCGGATAGCTAACCATAAAGATTGCGTCCGGATTATCGGCTGTTGCCTTCTCTACTTCACCGCGGTATGAGGCCTTGTTCTCTTCATAGGCAACCGAAGCTGGTACAGCGCCGCCGAGGCTCTCGAACGTCTCCTTGAACACATCAGCCAGGCCCTTACCGTAGGCGTTGTTGACGTAGATGACAGAGACCTTGCTGTAATTGAGCATCACCGCCAAGCGGCCCATAACGACTCCCTGGACCGCATCGGAGACGACCGTGCGGAAGACGTAGTCGTTGTCATCGAGTGCCGGGATGGCCGGAGACGTCGAAGCCGGCGAGATCAGCACTACTTCCGCTGGGATGGTGACGCTGGAGGCAGCGATTGTTACGCCGCTTGACAGAGCACCAATAATCGCCTGTACGTGATCCAGCTGAACCAGCTTGCTTGCGGCATCACGGCCAACATCCGGAGAGGTAGCAGTATCGCGAATGACTAGCTCAAGCTTCTTTCCCAGTACACCACCAGCAGCGTTGATCTGCTCCACAGCAAGCTTCGCGCCGTCGACTATCGCCGGGCCGTAAGGCGCCAGCGCCCCGGTCAGAGACATCAGCGATCCAATCTTGATAGTGTCCTCAGCAAGCGCTGTCAGACTCATCAGTACCATCAATCCAAGCACAACCAATGTCATAATCTTCTTCATGCGTGTTTCCTCCTTAAGGAATGTACTTTCTTGATCTCAAAGCATGCTCTCTGGTGATCTACCACCTCCTTGCAACAAAAAAAGACCACAGGAGATTCCTGTAGTCCTCTACGCCTACCTTTGCTTAGCAGAATTTGCTAGGCCTAGGCAGGCGCAAGCAGCATAATGATAAAATGAACGAGGAAAGAGGAGCGGTACAAACCACTCAAGCAACAACGCACATCCAAAACTCCCCTTGCCTCGTTCATATCAATTACCACCATAGCACAGGTCAGGGGCGTTGTCAAGTGAGAAAAGCGAAGCCATCAGCGGGTGGAGGAGGAACACTGCTGCTCGTGATCCCCAAAGCATCCTCGGCACACTGCAAACATGAGATGGTATCTAACATTGTTGATGAGCCTGGCAACATGCGGTTTGGCAGCTAGCCATGTCTTTCGCAGAGACGCAGAGCGCGCAGAGAACAGCGGTACATGGAAGAAAGAGGCTGGCTATCGCGTTTGATCCGAATACGATGCTGTGTTATTGTGGTTCAACCAAGGATCAA
>JAGGSM010000128.1 GCA_021159105.1 Candidatus Bipolaricaulota bacterium | reverse complement strand
GTGGCTAGGAATTAAGCGGAGTATCCCCGTCTTGGTTTCGCGCAGGAAAGAAAGAGGCGAGAGTTCTGCTACAGAAAAGCCAGGAGATGTCAGGAACATGAAGTATTTTAGGCATAGTCGAGTGATAGCGCTGTCTTTGATCCTTGTCGTTCTGGCAACGCTCCTTGTGGATAGTGTCGTGGTCAGTGCAGATGGGAACATTTTCCTTCGCGGAGCTGATCGTCCTCTCCTCAACATCGCCCATGCTGGCGCGGCCTCGATCGCACCACAGAACACAATCATCGCTGGAGAGAAGGCGCTTACCGCTGGAGCAGATCTGTGGGGAATCGATACGCGTCTCACCAAGGACGGGGTGTTCATTCTGATGCACGATGAGACCCTGACGCGCACGACCAACGCGCAGGAGGTCTTCCCCAACCGTAGCCCGTGGGAGGTGAAGGACTTCACCCTCGAAGAGATCGAGGAACTCGACGCTGGAAGCTGGTTTCTGAAGACCGACCCGTTCGGCCAGATCGCGGAGGGGAGCGTCCCAGCGGAGGATCAGCACGCCTACGTTGGGGTGAAGGTCCCCACCATGCACGAGGCGCTCCTGTTCACAAGAGAGCACAACTGGCGGATGGACATCGAAGTAAAAGCGATGGATTACGTCACTCCTGCGGAAATTGCAGACAAACTTGTCGCGCTGATCCACGCAACCGGTATGGAGGATCGGGTGATGGTCTCCTCCTTCGATACCAAGATCCTGCGCGCGGTGAAGGAGATCGATTCGAAGATCCCGACTGCTGCACTCGTGATCTTTCCACCGCTCGATGCAGCCAGCTTCCTTGCGGGACTGGGGGCAGATGGGTACGAGCCGAGCGTTGTCGCGTTCAGCTCGAAGGTAGCTGCCGACTTGGGCAGCCAAGGCTACGGGGTGTACGTGTGGACATACAATGATGAAGAGAAGCTGCGCAGCCTGGCGCAGACAGCCAGTGTAAGCGGTATCTACACCGACTTTCCGCAAAGATTGCATTCGATCCTAGTAAAACTTCACGACAGCAAGCAGGACAGATGACAAGAACGATGCAAGCTGCGGTGCTCTCTTGTCTGATCACAGGGGTTCTCTTCCTCGGGACATACGCCTCCGGTAAGGGGATCACGCCTGTCTGCTTTGATTCGGGGACGCAAGTGGTGCAGGAGGTCGCTGAGGCGTTAATTGGTCAAGGAAATAGTGTCCTAAACTGCTACCCTCACGGAAGCAAGCTCTTCCTCGGGCTGCTCAGCCTACTGCCGCAGGACCTAAGGATCGCGGGAATCGAGTGGGGGATGTCCGTGTCGCTCGGAGAACCGCCTCTGGTGCTTGACTCCTTCGATCCAGAGGAGCTGCCCGCTTGGTGCACCACGCAGTATCCAGACGATAAGTACCGAGTGATCGTGATAGGAAGCCCGAACGGCGGGGTGGCTCACCTGTCCTCTCTCCTTCACGCACCGTTTCTCACCTCCTCGTTTGGGCTTGTCATCAGGCATCCCCCGATCGATCCGGATAATATCGACTCCTACGCCGCTACAGGGGATCGCTACGCTGGCGCCATTCTCGAACGGGCCGTCCCAGGCTCGATCGAGGTGATCGATCACTACGATCCCCTCCACGACCGATCGCTGGTGAAGTACGTGAACTTCCTCCGCATCAAGCTTCTCTCCCTACCATCAGCCTACCGGGAGTTCATCCGGAAGAACCTCGCCCCGGGCGGGAAGATCGTCCTCGTCGACTGCACCTACCCCTGGGCCCAGTTCCGGGTTGGAAAGGGTTCGTACTTCCAGATTGGTGGCCTCGGCGCGATCACTCCGAAGGATTACATGAAGAAGTGGGGGCGTGACCTTCCGCTCGAGACGCGGCCGGAGTCGGAATGGGGATGCCCGCTGGAGTTTTCGGCTGCGGTAAGGCAGTTTGCAGAGGAGGAAGGGATCGAGCTGATCGAGATCCGCTATCCCCATCCGGCCGACTACGGCCTTCTCGCCTACCGTGCCTACCTTGCGTGTGCGGGTGTACGAAGGGAGGAGGTCATGTTTGATTGCTTCAACTACCAGAGCGTGCTCACCAATCTGCAAACCGGCATCCCCGCGCTCTGGCTTGCCTTCAACACGCAGGACTCGCTCCGCATCGCGCAAGGGTTCCTGGCCGGCAAACACTTCGAGCGGATCTACCTCTCGCTCGTCCCCTCCTTTGCCCGCAGCCCGGACACGGCGGATCTCGCTGCATGGAAGGATCTCCTCTCCGTTCACGGCGAGCTCAATCTGCTCGGGATCGATCGGAACACGTTCCCATCCGATACCCTGGCCCCGTTCCGATACGCAGGAGAGATGAAGCGGCTGCGTGAGGAGTATCATCTTTCAGCACCCCTTGAAATTGACACCCTGACCCTCGAGCGGCTCCTGCGGCAGGGCGGCGATGCGTGGGAAGGGTGCAATTAGGATGTTGGTTGGCGGATGCTATGAGGCGCTCTGGATGAAGAGAAGCAGCCAATGAACGAAGGAAGGGAAGGACAGATCACGGGTGAGCGCGCGATAGCGCATCTGGACATGGACGCGTTCTTCGCCGCGGTGGAGCAGCTCGACGAGCCGCGCTATCGAGGTAAACCAGTGATTGTGGGTGGCCTCGGCCCGCGCGGGGTGGTGTCGACGGCATCGTATGAGGCGCGCAGGTTCGGCGTCGGCAGCGCGATGCCGACGGCGCGGGCGCGCAAGCTCTGCCCGCAGGGGATCTTCCTCACTCCGCGCTTCCCGCGTTACGTGGAGATATCCAAACATGTGCGCGAGATCCTCCATCAGTATTCCTCGGTTGTTGAGAAGGTCTCGATCGACGAGGCGTTCTTCGATCTCACGGGCGAGGCTCACCCTGAGGAGACAGTGGCGATGATAAAGGAGCGCGTCAAGCGGGAGACCGGCCTCACCTGCTCTGTTGGACTGGCCCCGAATCGGTTCCTTGCCAAGGTCGCATCCGAGCTTGAGAAGCCGGATGGCCTGGTGATCATCGATCAGGAACACGTACAACAGATCCTCGACCCGCTTCCCGTGCGCATGATCTGGGGTGTGGGCAGGGTGACGGAGCGCCGGCTGCGCAGCCTCGGGATCTCCCTCATCTCCGAGCTGCGGCGCGCGCCGCTCTCTCAGCTGGTTCGCGAGTTCGGTTCGATGGGGAGGGTCCTGCACCGCTTGGCCCGCGGGAAGGATGACACTCCTCTGAACCGCAAGAGCAAGAGCAGTTCCCTCTCCCGCGAGGTGACATTCTCGCAGGATGTCTACTCGACGGCGCGGATGGAGGAAGTCGTGCGGGATCTTGCGCGAAGTGTGGCGGCACAGCTTCGCAGGGGAGGGTTGGTCGGGAAGACCGTACGCCTGAAGATTCGCTACCCCGACTTCGAGACGATCACTCGCCAGGCGAGCCTCATCACGGGCACGGATTCGACACGCATCATCGAGGGGATGGCCCTCGATATGCTTCACCGGCGTGTGAACATCGGAGAGCGAGGGGTGAGGTTGATCGGTGTCGGTGTCGGAAGACTGAGCAGGACGAGCGTGCGTCAGCTCCCCCTCTTTCCAGACGACTCTGATGACACGTGCGACGCTGATCGTCTCCCCGCGGATCCTGCGTTGCCCAGCGGACATACTTCACTTGCCAGCAGGAAGGATCAGATTGAACGTGGGCGCGGAGCGCTGTATTCTTCACTGTAGAAAAGGGGTGATGATATGGCTTTCTTGCGCTTTCGGATCGTGTTTCTTCTCTTCGTGTTGTCATTCTCCTCCGCGGCATTCGCCGGGGTCCCTCTCTGCAACTACCGCGCGCCGGTGAGCGACATCTACAGCCTCGGGATCGGCTTCTCCTACCACTACTACAACGATCCCTACGGTCTATCCGAGCGAGACATCGATTCCGGACAGCTATTGCTCGACTATTCTCGGCGCCACGATTCCCCCGACTTTGGGTTTGACCTAGCGGTCAAGAACGATATGCAGATCTCGACGGTCGCTCTGTCATCCTTCCTCATCAATGCGGAGGGAAACGTGAAACGCTACTTTTCTCCGGATGAGCCGTTCTTTGGCGTGGCAGGAGCGACCGCGAAGAGCGCCTCTTCCTACAAGACGATCGGACTGTCCGTCAAGCTGGGGGTCGGCTACGGCCGCTTCACCGATGTCACCCCGATGGCGAAGGCGGTGGAGATCGACGCGTATCTCGCTGCCCAGGGGAGCATCACCTCTCACCTTGAGCTGAGCGATCTGCAATCACTTGCGCACGAGATCGACAATATCAACCGCTACAAGACGCCAAAGGACCTTCTGGACGCGCTGCGCGATATCATCGAGATTTCGAGGCTTGCCAGGGAAGGGGGACTGAATGCCCTCGATATCTACGAGATGGCGCAGATCGTGCAGGATGATAGCCATCCGCGCTACTGCGGCGGGAGTGTGAGCATCGGCCTGGGTTATGAGATACTCGATCCGATGGGGGAGGCAAACGACCTGTTGGCGACAGCCTCCTTCGACTACGCGTTCACCGCAACGCCGAAGGCGCAGTTCCTCATCCGCGGCGACTTCTCCGGGGCGTACGACTTCTTGAGCACCAACCAGGTACACGTTCGCGCAAGCTACGACTATGAGATCACCAGGATGTTCGATCTCTCCCTTGCTTACTCCTTCTCGCGTGAGACGTGGGACGGTGTTCCAACGGACAAGCACGATCTGTGCCTCGATGCGACGTTCACTCCGGTGAGGAACGCGAGTATCGTCCTCTCGGTGCACTTGAGCCACGAGCCGTACTTCCTGGAGTGGAAGCAGGACGTGAAGTTCGAGATCGGGATGCAGCTCCTGCCATAAGGGTCGCGCTATCCCCAGGTTTGGCTTGCCAGATCGAGCACCACCTGGCGCATCAGCCCATCCGACACGAGCGATGCGGCCTCTGGGAGTGGAAAGTAGCGGGCCTCAGCGATCTCGTCCGGATCTGGATCCATCTCCTTGGGTAGAGAGATCCTGTAGAAGAGCATGATCCAGTGCAGTCTGCTCACTTCCCCCAGCTTCGCTCTCACGTCGATGAACGACTCGATGTGCCCTTCCACCCTCAACTCCTCCCTCATCTCGCGCAGCAGTCCCTCTTGTGGCCCCTCGCCGAAGCGGAGGAACCCTCCAGGGAGGGACCAGCGACCCTCTGTGAGGCCGCGGCTCCCCTTCACCAGGAGGATCATGCCACGGTCGATCGATATCCCTTCAACGACCACCCGCTGCATTGTGGAGTGGATCGCTTCCCGCAGTAAGGCGGTCGACCGCGCGTGCGATGCCAATTCGTCCTTTCCCAGCCACTCCCGCGGATGCCGTGACAGGTGCGGAACGCAGAACATGACTTTCTCACTCGTCGCTAGTGGAGCGATCTCATCGAACCCGAAAGGTATTTCATCGATCAATGGTAGATTCAGAGATCCGTCCTTTTCAACTAAGAATACCTTGCCATCGCTCTCCAAGTAGTAGTGCATACAGATCCTCCTAGGCAAAGATTGTACGTCCGTAGAGGATGGATTTCAGCGTGGTCCGGCAGTTTGCACCTTGCCGTTTGTAGATGGATAATCCCGGCGATTGCGTAGTGCCCTGTAGCGCGAATGGGAAGGCCAAGAGATTGGTAGGTATTGGAGATGCTAGAGTGCGATAAGGAGATATATGCCAGACACGACCTCGCAGAATGTAGAAGATAAGACAGGAGATATGGGTTCATTCCACGCTTTTGCGGCCACTTCAGCAAGCGTCATCCCTCTCCTACAGCAGATTCAAGATAAATATGGGTACCTATCTGAAACTAATTTGAGGAATGTATCTGAGTATACGCATACACCATTAAGTGCGATATATGGGGTAGCTACATTCTATTCGCAGTTTCGTCTCACTCATCCTGGCAAACACCTGGTGCGCGTATGTCAGGGGACGGCCTGTCACGTTCTGGGAGCGGTGGAGATTATGGATCACTTCAAGGAGCAGCTGGGAATAGACGAGGATGGGACGACTGCGGATGGGCTGTTCACCCTTGAAAGTGTACGCTGTCTTGGGTGTTGCAGCCTAGCTCCAGCAGTGATGATCGACAACGAGACCTACGGGCGATTGACACGCGACAAGGTGGACGACATCCTTGCATCATACCGGAGGGAGGAGGCAAAGTGAGTCGCATAACTGAGATTAGAGTGGGGCTTGCGACATGCGGCATTGCTGCCGGCGCTGAGCCTGTCTACTCCGCTCTGGAGAAGGAACTGGCCGCCATTGATGCGCCGGTAAAGCTGAAGCGTGTCGGGTGCATTGGCATGTGTTACAACGAGCCGCTTGTGGATGTAGTCACGGAGGATGGCGGGAAATCCACGTATGGGCACGTACGGGTCGAGGACGTCAGCCGGATTGTGAAGGAACATGTTGTTGGTGGACAACCAGTGGACGATCTCCTCGTTCCCGATGATGGTTTCTTCGATCGGCAGGTGCGCGTTGTGCTCGAGAACTGCGGTATCATCGATCCTGAATCGATCGACGAATACATATCGAAGGGCGGATACGAAGCGCTGAAGATGGCCCTCACGGAAATGAGCCAGCAACAGGTGATCGATAAGATCACCGCCTCTGGGCTGCGCGGCCGCGGTGGTGCCGGCTTTCCTACTGGCGTTAAGTGGGGCTTTGCCGCGCGCGAGCCTGGCCCGGATAAATACTTTATCTGCAACGCTGATGAGGGGGACCCGGGGGCGTTTATGGATCGCAGCGTCCTTGAGGGTGACCCGCATCGTGTACTCGAAGGGATGGCGATCGGTGCTTACGCGATCGGTGCTCCGCACGGTTACTTTTACGTGCGTGCCGAGTATCCGCTGGCGATCAAACGGATCAAGAAAGCGATAGCCGACGCTACCGATGCTGGCCTAATTGGAGAAAATATATTTGGCAGCAATTTTTCGTTTGAGGTCAAGATCAAGGCGGGAGCGGGAGCGTTTGTCTGCGGAGAGGAGACAGCGCTGATCGCCTCGATCGAGGGTAAGCGGGGCATGCCGCGCAAGCGTCCTCCGTATCCTGCTGTCTCTGGGTTGTGGGGAAAGCCGACGAATATCAACAATGTTGAAACCCTGGCCAACGTTCCGTGGATCATGCGTCACGAGACGGAGGATTTCACCCGGTATGGAACCGAAAAGAGCAAGGGGACGAAGGTGTTTGCCCTGGCAGGAAAGCTGAAGCATACCGGATTGGTTGAGGTTCCGATGGGTATGCCGATCAAGGATATCGTGTTCGATGTCGGCGGTGGAATTCGCGACGAAGGGACGTTTAAGGCGGTGCAGATGGGAGGGCCTTCCGGTGGATGTATCCCCGCCTCCCTCTCCGATGTCCCGGTCGATTACGAATCGATCAACAAGACGGGGGCGATCGTGGGCTCCGGCGGGTTGATCGTCCTCGATGATAAGACGTGTATGGTCGATCTGGCACGTTTCTTCCTCGATTTTATTCAGAAGGAATCGTGCGGAAAGTGCACCTTCTGCCGTATTGGCACTAAGAGAATGCTGGAGACTCTGACCCGTATTTGCGATGGAGAAGGGGTCCCTGAGGACCTTGATCGCTTGGTCGATCTGGCGAAGAAGGTCAAGGTGAACTCCCTGTGCGGTCTGGGACAGACCGCGCCCAATCCTGTTTTAACCACGGTTAAGTACTTCCGTGAGGAGTACGAGGCGCACATTGTGGATAAGGCCTGTCCAGCGCACGTGTGTAAAGCGCTAATCAGCTACAAGATAGAGCCCGATCGCTGCAAAGACTGCAAGATATGTACGCGTGCTTGTCCTGTGGGAGCGATCTCGCAAGGGGAAGGCAAGTTCCAGGAGATAGACCAAGGGACGTGCATAAAGTGCGGTACGTGTTATGAAGTCTGCCCATTCGGCGCAATCGATGTTCTCTCTGGGGTGGAAGAGTCAT
>JAGGSM010000142.1 GCA_021159105.1 Candidatus Bipolaricaulota bacterium | reverse complement strand
AAAGTGAAAGGAGTGCCGCTTGAGCGTAGAGCTCGATTACGGACCAACCAGCGAAAGCTGGGGAACACTCTTGCCTGAGCCAGGAGCTTAGGCCACGTATAAGTCGGTGTTGGACGGGTGCATGTAGACCTTGTGCTTAACCCCGCACTCACTGGTGAAAGTCGTGGTCAAATTCCAGTTTGAAGCCGTATTGGGGAAAACCCGACGTACGGAGTTTTAGAGAGGGAGGAGGAAACGTGTTGCATGGGCTGGTGCTATTTGCCACGAAGCTGGAAACGGCGGATACATCGGAAGTCACTGCCCTAAACAATGCGCGCCTCCTCTCTACTCGGCGGTGAAAAAAAGCCTGCACCTGTTGACGCGCTTCTATCACAGCACACACTTGACGAGCCGGGCTTGCTAAGCTATTCTTTATTGGAATAATCCATTAAGGAGTAATCGTGGCAAAGAGAACCTTCCCGGCGGAGTACGCGATCCTTGGCCTTCTCTCACAGGGGCCGCTCCACGGATATGCCCTGCGGAAGCGGGTCGATTCCGCGCTCTCTTCCTTCTGGACGATCGCCACAAGTCAGATCTACTCTGCCCTTCATTCCATGCAGAACGAGGGGCTGGTCAGCGTAGAGGTTCAACCGCAGGAGGGCCGCCCACCGCGAAACGTTTATCTGATAACACAAAAAGGTAGAGAGGAATTCGATCGCTGGTGCGCAAGCCCCGTCCGCCACCTGCGAGACATGCGGGTGGAGTTCCTCGCCAAGCTCTATTTTGTGCGCCTGTTGGGTGACGAATCGGCCACCGCCCTGATCGATGACCAGATGAGATTTCTCCAGCGCCTGCGCTCTCGCGTGTCAAACCGCAAGATCCTGAAAACAGACGATCCCATGTTGGCCGCCCTCGCCTCGCGCTTTCGCGATCATCAGATATCAGCTGCCATCGATTGGTTGGCGGAGTGCAAAGAAGCCCTGGTTAGATAGTTATAAGGAGGTATAGATGAATAGAGCCCTGCATCACATCCTTCACGTGTTCGCCGCTTCAGCGTTAATCACCATATTTGCATCGGTTCTCGCCTTGGCGGGGAGCAGTAGTGTTCAACTGGTGGACCAAACAGGAAGAACGGTGAGCATCCCGCAGCCCGTCACGCGCATCGTCAGCGCATACGGGATCTCCACCTACTACGTGTACGCGCTGAGGGCGGGCGATCGCATCGTCAACGCCTGGTACGTCCAGATCAAGGGGCTATCCAAGGCCCCGGCTGCCCTGTGGAAGATGGAGCCGAATCTCGACAAGAAACTCTCGGCGGGCAAGCCGAACCTGGAAGACATCGTCTCCAGGCACCCGGACCTTGTCCTCACCAACCCAACAAAGCACGGGGACCTCGCCGACCGCCTGATCAGCCTCGGCATCCCCGCGATCCAATATGTTGCGGAGAGCCCGGAGGCGATGAAGGAGGCGATGCTCCTCACCGGCGAAGCGCTCGGGCCGACGGCGGCGAGTAGGGCGCAGGAGTTCGCCGCCTACTACGACCGTACGATGGCCAAGATCGCTGATGCAACAAGGCAACTGCCACCATCAGACCGTCTTCGCGTCTACTTCTGTGGCAGTTCACCGTTGCGCGCCGCGAGCGGCGAAATGTACCAGAGCCTGATGGTCGATGCGGCAGGAGGAGTATCTGTCTCTGCAGGGTCACACGGTTACTGGAACAACGTCAACATCGAGCAGATCCTTGCATGGAATCCGGATGTGATAATCATCACAAGCTACGGGGGGCTCACTCCTCAACAGATTCTAGAAGATCCGGATTGGCAGAGCATCCCTGCGGTGAAGAACGGCCGCGTCTACAGGATGCCCGCCCTCGCCGCGGCGTGGGACACACCCGTACCAGATTCACTGCTCGGCATCATGTGGTTGGCTGACGTGCTTTACCAGGATAAGATCGACATCGATCTTGCCAGCGAGTGCCGCTCGTTCTACAGCGAGTTTTACAACTACACCCTCTCCGATGAGGAGGTCGCACGATTGACAGGAGAATAGAGCACAAGCACCTGGCGAGCTGGATATTCTTCCTCCTTCCGGTAACGCTCGCCACGGCGTCGCTTCTGATCGGTCGCTACCACATCCCTGTGGGAGATGCGTTCAGCGCCCTGTTCCGTCCGAGCGCGGTCTCTTCTACGATACGTGCCCTGGTCCTGCGCGTGCGCCTGCCGCGCATTCTGGCCGCGCTCTGTGTGGGCGCAAACCTCGCCGTGAGCGGAGCGGTCTTCCAAGGGTTGTTGCGCAACCCACTCGTCGATTCACGCATCCTCGGCGTCAGCTCGGGGGCGGCGTTCGGGGCGGCGCTGGCCCTCCTCCTCACTCACAGCGCGGTCTACGTGCAACTGTTCGCGTTCGGGTTCGGCCTGCTGGCGATCTTCATTGTCTACGGGATAGGACTGCGCTTCGGATCATCGATCCTCATCCTCGTCGTCACCGGTATCCTGGTGAGCGCCTTCTACAACGCCCTCCTCGGCCTGATCAAGTACGTCGCTGACCCGCTTGACACCCTTCCCGCGATCACCTACTGGCTCCTCGGCGGTCTGGGAGGATCTCGTTGGAGCAATCTGTGGCCGCTTCTTGCGATCACGATCTTCGGTATTGTGTTCTTCCTCATGATCCGCTGGCGGCTGAATGTATTGACCCTAAGTGAGAACGAGGCCCTCGCTCTGGGGATAAACGTTCGGCGCAGCCGGTTTGCTGTCCTGTTCGTTGCTGCGCTTCTGGTAGCTTCATCTGTTGCCATGAGCGGAATAATCGGCTGGATCGGTCTCATCGTTCCGCACGCAGCACGGGCGATTGTCGGGCCGGACCATGCCCGCCTCATTCCGGCCTCGATCGGGATCGGGGCGTTCATCCTCCTTGTTCTGGACGATATCTCACGCACCGCCATGGCAACAGAGATTCCGCTGGGGATCCTCGCTGGATTGATCGGGATACCGGTATTCCTGTTGTTGTTCATGCGTCTGCTGCGCGAGCGGGGTGGATGGCGATGAGCCTCGGCGCGGTGGGCCTATCCTACTCCTACATCCCGGGGACGCTCGCACTGCGCGATGTCACGATGTCGCTAGAAGAGAGCAAAACCACGTTCATCCTGGGAGGAAACGGCTCGGGAAAGACCACACTGATCCAGTGCCTGTGCGGGATCAGGGCTCCAAAATCCGGCTCGGTGCAGATCGATGGCAGAGACCTGCGCACGCTCCATCCGCTGCAACGAGCGCGCACGATCGGCTTCGTTCCCCAGATTCACGAACCGGTCTTCACCTACAGCGTGTACCAGGTCGTGTTGATGGGCCGCGCTCCCTATCTGGGCCCATTCACCTCTCCGCAGAAGGTCGATCACGAACGTGTCGCGGCGGCATTAAAGGTTCTCGATCTGTGGAAATTGCGCGATCGCTCCTATACTGCGATCAGCGGTGGCGAACAGCGCCTCGCCCTGATCGCCCGCGGATTGGCGCAGGGAGCGAAGTACCTACTGATGGACGAGCCGGACGCGCACCTCGACCCGCGCCACCAGCACGATGTGTTCAATCGCACCGGAGATCTCGCAGCGGAAGGCTTCACGTTCGCCATCAGTTCGCACAACCCTAACAACGCCATCCTGTACGGAGATACCGCCGTCCTCCTCTCTGCAGGTCGCCTGATCGCTCAGGGCTCACCGCAGGAGGTCGTTACGCCGGAATCACTGCAGCACGCTTACGGCATGGAGTTTGAGACACTGACCGATGCAAATGGCCTGCGCGCCGTCCTTCCGGTAACGGGAAGGCACCCTCAATCGTAGGAGCGCCACCGTCGAAAGATGCTGCTGCTCACCCCGATCCCGGTCCAGGCAAAGAGCAGGATGATCAGGAACCACAGCCCCGCAGCCTGCCAGTAGGTTAGGGCTTTGAGAAGCCCCAGGTGCCCAACGACGATGCTGTTCCACAGCATCTGGATGATCCAACTGAAAAAGAAGAACGCTCCAACCCCACCGCCCGTCATCAATCCGCGTACCAGTTTCATAACGCATCTCCTCTGCAATAGGATAAATCCATTGTAGCACTGGAGAAACACGGGGCGAAACACGAAGCCCGAAATGTGGATAGGCGAACCAGGGTCAATCTGGTTCGCCTATCATCGCACACGCTTAGACCGCGTACCCCAATTAGATCGCTCCCACCTTTCCAGGTGCCTTGGCGAAGAGGCGGGCTTGCTCAACGTCTTCGAGACCGCAGACGAATCTGGTCAGGCGCTCGATGCCGATGCCAAACCCAGCGGAGGCGGGAAGGCCTTCCTCAACAAAGCTTAGGTACTGCGAGAAGCGTTCCTTGTCGATGCCATCCTTCTCTAGCCTCCGCAGGATGCGGGGCAGCGTGTGTTCACGCTCCCCCCCAGAGAGAGCCTCACCGTACCCTTCCGGGTAGATCAGGTCCATGTCGAGCAAGATATCAGTCCGCGCTGGGTCCTCGCGATCGTAGAATTCACGCACGCTGCGGGGAAAGTCGATGACCCACGCCGGCGCGGAGAGCGACGAAGATAGGGCATCATCGAATCCCTTCCCGAACTGTTCCTGCGCTTCTTGGAACGAGACACGCTTAAACGGCGCCTCGGGGATGGTCAACTCCCGCCCTAATCGCTCCAGTTCGGCGGGGCATCTCTCAGCGACTCTCGTCAACACGTGTAAGACCAGCCCTTCCCCTACGCCGATGATCTCGTCTCGGGAGGCGTCGCGTACTTCGAGATCGAGCTGCACAAACTCGGCCAGGTAGCGGCCCAGGCTGGCTCGCTCCGCCGGTTCCATGCGCACGTTCGGCGAGACGCTGTAGATGCGCGGAAGTGTTCTAAGGGCGATCTGTTTATGCAGGATCATGCTCTTCGTCAGTTGATAGGGAGACCCGTAGAAGCTGACCGTCCCATCGAAGGTGTCGTGATGCAGCGGGTCCGTAATCGGCGAGAGGATGACCGGCAGGATCTCGATGAATCCCTCTTGGCGAAGGTATTCGCGTGCTGCATGCATGATTTCATCTTTCACTTTCAATACATCGACAAGTTGTTGTACTGCTAAACTAGACATACTATATCTCCTTATGTGTGCATTAATGAATCAATGATTCTAATCCCGATTTACGAAGCCATGACCATGACGCAAGAGCTGCTCAACGGCCTTGATGGCGAACAAACAGTAGATGGGTTTTGCGCCTCAGAACGAGGCGTTGGGATTATGCACGAAGAAGAAGGGATTATTGACGCAGGCGGCCTGGAGAAAACGCACGGTATACGCCGATTCGATACGGACTGTTTGCATCGTTACCACCTCTTCTTCTTGGAGATACGTCACCCTAGCACATTATTGCTCTCCCGTCAAGGACACCGCCGAGCGGATACTTCGCAGCAGAGATCTTGTTGCTGAAGCCTCACCCTTACAGTACGATAAGGAGAATATGAAGATCGGACTGAGTCTGGGCGGTGGTGGCGCACGGGGTTACGCACATATCGGCGTGTTGCGTGCTCTGGAAGAGGCAGAGATTTCTATTGATCTCATCAATGGTGCAAGCATAGGGGCGATAGTCGGTGGCGCATATGCATTGTACGGTACTTCGGAGAAACTTCAGCGGATCGCTGCTGAGCAAGTTGCCAATATGCACCTACACTACTCCAATATCTTTCAAAACGCCCACATCAACAACGCGTTTCTCCGCAACTGGCTCCTGCATGCTGCATGCAACATCTCTTCTCTACGGTCCTCGGTCTATTCTCACAAGCGCAATCTAAAGGCATTGGAGTTCATATTTGGAGAGCACTTGTTCAGTGACACAGTGCTTCCCTTCTCCGCCGCTGCAGTTGATATCATCTCCGGCAAGACCGTTTCCATCAAAGAAGGGAAGCTGGTCGACGGTGTTCTGCCCTCGATCTCCATTCCGGGGATCTTCCCACCGGTGCGGAGGGGTGAATTCCTCCTCGTCGATGGCGGTGTGCTCTCGAACGTTCCGGCGCGCGAGTTGCGTGAGGAGGGAGCCGACTTCGTCATCGGCGTAGGACTAGGACCGAATGATCTGGTGCGAACCGTAGAGAATGGGTTCTCCATCGTTACGTATGTTGACCTTCTGAAGGGCGAAGCCCTTGAACAGGCTGAGCTTGAAAGCGCCGATTTCGGCTTCACCGTGCAGCTGCCGGGGTTCGATATTCTCAAGTTCGATGGTTACGAGAGCGCGATCACAAAAGGGTACGAAACAGCCAAGCGGTATCTACCACAACTGGAGAGGAAACTCAATGAAGCACGAAGCCGCTCATAGAGGAATTACGCTTGCTTTGGGAGGGATTGGGCTGCGTGGTGCGCTGAACATAGGACTTCTGCAGGCCCTGAGCGAAGCCAGCTTTTCCATCAAGAAGATAGTGGCCACAGGCGTAAGTGCAATGATAGGAGCACTTTTCGCACTTGGGCGCGACCCTGGAGAAGCTCTCCCTCGTATCATCCGGTTCTTCGAAGAGAATCGCCGTGCGATGTGGGAGCTTGAGCAATTGGGCGCTCTGTCCCGAGCGGAGAAGCGAATGGCAGCGCAGAGTATGTCGTACTTCTTGCGGGAAAGCTTGTTCTGTCACGCCAACCTTACGCGACTGGGAGTATTCGAGTGGGATCTGGTAGAAGCCAATCTCTTGCAGCTCTTTGGGGACCTCACCGTTGAGGATCTAGAGACCCCTCTCGCCGTATCAGTGATTGACATCGAAAGGGGGCAGGAAACGTTGTTGGACACCGGACGACTCTTCGATCTAGTAAGGGCAGGGATTGCTTTTCCAGGGCTCTTCCCGCCCGTGGTAATCAGTGGACACAAGTACGTAAGCAGCGCCACGTACTGTACGCTGCCTCTCTGCTCCCTTGGCGATGCCGACCGTCCCATCGTTGCCCTGTCACTTCCGGAGCGCCGGGAGCTCAAGCCTCAGCGCTCAATCATTGAGGTATTGGCTCGGGTAGATGAGATCCGGCGAAAGGCCCTGACGCAGCAGATCCTGACCAAGGCCGATCGAGTGATCAGCCTGGAGCGCTTTGGCAGGGAGAATTGGAGCAGTTTCCGGAGGCTCGAGAAGGCCATACCGCTCGTCAAGCAAGCCTGCACGGAGCAGATCTCGGGTTGGAAGGCGGACGACTCCACAATGACCGATTTTTGAGATCGCAACCCAATCCAGACAGGCATCGGACGGGTAGCTGCTGCACTTTAAGGTACGACGCTCATCGATCTTCTCGCAGCGTTGAAGATGGCCATGCCTGGCTTGTCTCCGGCGTCGAGGGGTCCATTCTCGCGAGAACTCATGTAACCAGTACGAACATTCGCCTGTAGCTAATCTCTGCACTCCTCCCGCGGCAAGCACGCGGTGTATCAAGAGGCAAGGCAACTCCAAACTCAAGATCTTGCTCGAACCCATGAAACACAAACGATGGGGGCATACAAGTCTGTGCTGGCAGCACTGATTGCGCCGTAATGCACATTACGGAAATCGGTCCGCGTCGCGCCAGAACCAGATACCCCGGATGCTCCTCAACGGTGATCAATTTACACTGTTTATTCTGCTACCTTCTAGCTATGATGAATAAGAAACGAAGGATTCTGTGTGGATTGTTGTCTGTTCTTGTGGTATCTATCGGGATGCTAGCGCTGGCAGACACTCCAGTTGCAAGCGACGACAGCGTGATCACCGCTGAAGATTCCGCGGTGACGATCGCCGTCCTGGATAACGACATTGGCCTGGGAGACACGCCGATCACCGTAACCATAATCACGGGTCCCAGCGCTGGCACGGCTCAAGTGAATGCCAACAACACCGTCACGTATGATCCAATCGCGAATTACTACGGAAGCGACACTTTCACGTATCAAGTGAAAGACAACGACGGAGAGACGTCGAGCGCACAGGTCACCGTTACGGTCGTTGCGGTGAACGATACCCCGGTACTGGTAGAAGATC
>JAGGSM010000264.1 GCA_021159105.1 Candidatus Bipolaricaulota bacterium | reverse complement strand
CCCTAAATCGCCTTCCCCGCTAGATATCCTTCTCGAACCGCATCGATGATTAGCCTTGGACGGACGCAATCGCCGATCGAGCGGAATTCGACCCCGCGTAGCTCTTCCTGAAGATCTCGCAATGGCACAGGGTCACGAGCAAGGACAACAAGATCGGCCGAAAGCGTACGCGTTTCTCCATGAGTATTCTTGATTTGAACGGCGGTCTCATCGATTCGCTCTACGCTTACCTCCGTGAGGATGGACGCATTGTATTCTTCTAGCTCTCGCAGGATGTAGTCGCGGTAGATCGGTTCCAGATTTGCCGCGATCGTTTTGTACCGCTTGAGCACAGTCACACGGTTCTCCTTTGAGGCCAAGAAGAGAGCAGTCTCCAAGCCAAGCAGCCCACCCCCAATGACCACAATGCTATCGTTTGCGGCGGTTCTTTTACCCGAGAGCATATCCTTTGCCGTCACAACATTGTGCCGATCGGCACCAGGGATATTCTCTTGTGGGCAGGTGCAACCAATGGCGACGATGATCGCGTCCGGCTGCAACTCATCGACGATCTTCCGCGTAACTTGTACCCCTAGCCTTACCTCAACACCTAAACGAGAGAGTTCACTCCTGTAGTACTCAATGAGCCAACGTATCTTCTCCTTTCCAGGAGGGACGGAAGCTATGTTGAGCGTGCCACCGAGGCTTTCTTCCTTCTCGATCAGCATCACCTCGTGCCCACGCAGAGCGGCCACACGCGCGGCCTCCATTCCGGCCGGCCCGCCGCCAATGACAAGGACCTTCTTTGGCTCCTCCACAGGAACGATCCATTCGAATTCCTCGTCCATACCCACGATTGGATTCACTCCGCAGCGCAGGGGCTGATCTTCATGATGCCGGGCCTTGATACACTCACCGCAACCGATGCACTTACGAATTTGCTCTGGATGCCCCGTGCGTGCCTTCTCCGGCCAGTCGGGATCAGCGATCAGGGTGCGCCCAAGGACAACCAGGTCGGCCTCATTGTGGGCCAGCAGCCGCTCGGCGAACTCCGGCTCGCGGATCACGCCAACAGCAGCGATCGGGACCGCTGTTACCTCCTTAAGCCCCTTTGCTAGATGCGCCCGCCAACCCTGCGGGTAGGGCATCGGTTCCAGCCGCTTCTCCTTTGGACACAGGCCAAGGTCGGCCTGTATCATGTCGATCCCGATCGCTTCAAGGCCGATTGCAAGGGACTTGCCCTCCTCAGGGGTGATCCCGCCGTCGACCATGTCATCTGCTGCAAAGCGTATGGTGATTGGGAACCTCTCACCGCACAGCTCCCTAATTCGCTCTACAATATCGGCTACGAACCGAAGCCTGTTTTCGCGCGACCCTCCGTAGCGGTCGCTGCGCTGGTTGGCGAGGGGAGAGAGGAATTGGTTGATCAGCAGGCCGTGCCCGCCCTGCAGCTCCACCATGTCGTAGCCGGCACGCTTGGCGCGCAGTGCCGCGTGAGCGTATTTCTCGACTAGTTCCTTAATCTCTTCGATCGTCAGCTCTTTTGGGAGGACGCCGTCTTTCCGCAACGGCGTAGGGGAAGGAGCTACTGGACGGCGCCCTCCGTTGAACTTGAGCGAAGCATTGAGTCCTGGATGCGTGAGCTCGATCGAGATCTTCGCACCCCCATCGTGCACCGCGCGCGCTAGCGTTGCCAGGCCCGGGATGAACTCGTCCGAGTCGATCCGGGGCTGCGTCGCCCCGTGACGGGAAGCAGGGAAGTCGATGCACGCGTTCTCCACGATGATCAGCCCGGCACCTCCCCGCGCACGCCGCGCATAGTGAAAAACCTGCCGGTCGGAGATCTCGCCCGATACGCGAGCGAGGTTCGTGGCGATCGGGGGGAAGATGATCCGATTCTTGAGATCTACCCGTCCGATCCGTATTGGCGAGAAAAGGTGTTGGAAGTTCATGTGTATTCGCCTTCTTCAGCTCTAGTGTTCGTTGTTGGTCGGTCGCACGACGAGGATCGGCACGGATGTTTCACGCAGCACACGCTCGGTTGTTGAACCGATGATCCGTTCTACCACTCCGTGCTCACCGTGTGAGCCCATGATGATGAGCGAGACGTCTTTATCAGCAGCCGTCTTCGTGATCTCCTGATACGGGATCCCTTCTACAACGATCAGTTCCGTCTCGAATCCCGTGTCCCTAAGCTCTGTTTCCAGCTCTTGAAGGCGTTTGTAGCTCGCATCGAGGAGCCTTTTTACCACAGCATCCTTCGCTCCGATCATTCCCTTATCGGTGTACTCCGACTCGATCTCCCAACGCAGGTCGATCATGCGACTGTCATAGACGTGCAGCAGCACAACCTGCGTCGCTCCCGCCTCGTGAAGCTTCTTCACGTAAGCAAGCGCTGCTCGCGCTGAATCGGAGAAATCAGTTGGGTAGAGTATCTTGTTGAGCATCTAGGCATCTCCTTTACCCGCAACCGGCATCGCCTTGCGCGGGATTCTATCGAAATAGCGGCGTATCCATGGCGCCATCTTCAAGTAAACAACAAGCAGAATGATCTGGAAGATCGGGACCGTGGCTGCGGGGATCGCCACCATCGGCGAGAAGGCCATCGTCGCTAGGGCGATCGCCGTTCCGTTGTTCTTCCCAGTGGCGGCAAACACGATCGCCATGTGATCCTCGTAGGACAGGCGAATCAACCTGTCGACCCAAGTGACGACAAAGAGTGTTCCCGCCATGAACAAGATGTTGGGGATCATTAGCCACAGCACGAGCGACCACTTCTGTATGATGAGGCTCTCCTTCATGAAGAATATCAGGAGCACGATGAGGAACATCGCGATCACGGATATCGAGGGGAATAGGGGCATCAATTGCATGAATTTCTTCTCACCGAGCCGCTTCATAAGAAGTAGCCGCGTGAGATAGCCGGCGATCATCGGTGCGATTAGAACCGTTAACATCGACTTTATCAGGATCCACGTCGGTGAGGGCATGTTGTACTGTGCTGCGAACAGGCTCATCCAGGCGGGGACGGCAATCATCGAAAAGAGGAAGCTGACCGCCATCGCCACCGTCGCTAGCTCTACGTTCCCCTCGGCAAGGCCGGTGTAGCCTATGCTCATCGATGAACAGGGGACGACCATCACCAGTAAGAAACCAATGGAGAGCATCGGATCGTGCAGCAATCCGTGTGCAAGTAGCCAACCGAAGAGCGGCGCAAGGAGGAAGTTGTAGGCAAGGATGATCAGTATCCCCTTCCAGTTCTTGGCCGCCAACTTGATGGATTCCATCTTCAGGTTAATCATCATTGGGTAGATGATGAGAAAGACGGCCACTGTCGTTAGGGTCGTGAACATCCCTTTGTGGGTGTGAACAAAACCCGCCGCCGGATAACCGACGGCAAGGCCGACACCCATGCTCAGCAGTACGTACAATAACAGGTACTTGCTAAGATGCCTTTTTAATGATCTTAGGTGCATGAACCTCCCCCTCCATCGCTTCGTACGTCTCCAAGAACGCCTCCAGGCTCACCTTGAGGTTTTCGAATGTCTGTGCCCACTCGCGGAGCATACCCACTCCCTGCGGGGTGATTGCGTAAACCCGTTTGGCTGGACCGGCATTCTCCGTGTCCCATTGAGAGGTGATCAAATCGCCCTTCTCCATCGAGCGCAGCGTGCGATAGACGTAGCCCGCGTCTTGAATGGAATACTCCAGCCCCATCTCGCGCATACGGTCGATCAGCTCGTACCCGTGTCCTTCCCTCTCCCGCAACAGAAGGAGGAGGAACGGTCGAAGAAATCGGGGAGGACGCTCTGCAGGATAGCAGTTGCACCATGGTTTCACCTTCGTTTGCTTGCCTTTTTTGGGCACGATTCTTTCTCACTCCTCTATATGACTCTGACACATATATACGACAAATGCAACGCTCTGTCAACCCTTAATTATTGGCGCATCTGACACCGCATTGATAGATGGACGATTGGATCTGGGTCCACAAGAGAATAGTCCCTTATCTACGGCATTGTATTAACTGAACGCCTCTTCAGGTATCTTTCTGTTGCTTCATAAAGGCAGGAGTAGGCCGTCCATGATAAGGAACTGTTCCTTCTTGCAAGAAGTAAACTACGAGTCAAATTTGCTTACCCGAAGCGCCCCTCCAGGTAGTCCTGCACCCGTGGATCCTCCGGTTGCTCGAATACTTTCTTTGTCGGGCCATCCTCCACAAGCTCTCCCCCGGTCATAAATACAGCCACGTAGTCGCTTACCCGTGCCGCTTGTTGCAGGTTATGGGTGACGATGACCACCGCCAACTCTTCGGAGAGTTCCCGCGCGGTGGCTTCGATCTGGGCGCTTGCCTTGGGATCGAGCGACGAGCTCGGTTCATCCATCAACAATACTTGCGGACGGACGGCGAGTGCACGCGCAATGCACAAGCGCTGCTGCTGTCCACCGGAGATCGAAAAAGCGCTCTTTCGCAGAGAATCCTTCACTTCATCCCACAGGGCCGCCCGCCGCAGGCTCTCCTCCACAATCTCGTTCAGCTGAGACCGTCGGCGAATGCCATGCACGCGAGGACCGTAAGCAATGTTCTCGTATATCGACTTAGGAAACGGGTTTGGCTGCTGAAAGACCATCCCAATCTCCCGTCGCAGCGCTACCGAATCGATGCGAAACAGATCCTCCCCCAGGAAGGAGATCCTCCCTTCCGCCCTCGCCCCGGGCGTTAATTCATACATCCGATTCAAGGTCCGCAGAAAAGTGCTCTTACCACACCCCGAGGGCCCCATGATCGCCGTTACTCCTTTGCCCGATATGGAGAGGGAAATGTCGTGTAGGATACGCTCGCGTCCATAATAGAAGTTTAATCCTTCTACATCGATGATCGTCTCTGATGGAAGATTCCTTGCTACCCATTCCGCCGTTGTCTGTAGGCTCTTGGTCTCAGTTGCCATTATCACCACTTTTTCCTCCTTCGAAGTCGCGTTCGCCACACCACCACCCCCAAGTTGAGGGTGAGTACAAGGCCCAATAGGACGAGCGCTGTTCCAAATTGCAAATCCTTCGTGCACCAGTAGCTGGGGCTCTCCGTCGCCATCACATAGATGTGATAGGGAAGAGCCATCACCTTATCAAACGGCGATTTTGGAAGCTTCGCCATGTAAAACGCCGCCGCGGTAAACATGATCGGAGCGGTCTCTCCGACAGCGCGGCTTACCCCGAGAACGGCTCCGGTGAGAATCCCGGGTAGAGCTGCCGGCAGCACGATCGTCCTGACGGTGTGCCACTGCGTCGCTCCAAGAGCGAGGGAACCTTCTCGAAAACCTCTCGGTACAGATCTGAGCGCTTCTTCCGATGAGCGGATGATGATCGGAAGAATCAATAGAGCAAGCGTAAACGCCCCCGCAAGGACGGATACTCCAAACCCGAGTACTTTGACGAAGAAAGCAAAGCCAAGCAGGCCAAACACGATGGAAGGCACACCAGCAAGCGTGTTCACTCCCACTCGGATGGTTCGCACCCACCAGCCGGTGCGAGCATACTCCGAAAGCCAAATCGCCGATGAAACAGCGAGAGGGAATGCCACTAAAACCGCTCCGGCTCCTAAGTAGAAACTCCCCACTAGCGCGGGATAGATCCCTCCCTCAGTCATTCTGTGGCGGGGAAACTGTGTAATAAAGCCCCAACTTATCGCTTTGCTCCCTTGAGCGATCATGAAGTAGAGGATTAATCCCAGGACTATCAGAGCAGACAAACTCGCTACCCCAAGAAACGAGAAGGCGATCACCTGTATACTCTTGCGGCGGGACCCTTGTTTATTCATCCGTGATGTCGCCTTCTCATCCTTCCACGGAACCATTCAGCAGTCCAGTTCATCGCCAACGTTATCAGCAGAAGAAGAACACCGAGGCTGAACAGCGCGTGGTAATGCGTGCTACCAAACGGTGTTTCCCCCATCTCCAAAGCGATTCCCGCAGTCAGCGTACGCACCGGCTTAAGCAAAGAAGTGGTGATTTGAGGGGAATTCCCGGCCACCATCAGCACCGCCATTGTTTCACCGATAGCCCTTCCCATACCCAGGATGACCGCTCCCAGAAGGCCGGAAAATGCTGCGGGGATAGTGACCCGCCACATCGTTTCCCACCGCGTAGCCCCCATAGCCAAAGATGCCTCTCTATAGGAAGAGGGGACCGCAGTCAGGGCGTCTTCAGCCAGACTGGCGATTGTTGGCAGCGCCATAATCGACAGGATGATCGCTGCGGTGAGAGCGGTCCTCCCAGTGGAAAGAGAGAACGTTGTCTGCAAAAAAGGAGCCAAGAGAGCCAAGCCAAAAAAACCGTATACAACAGATGGAATACCGGCCAATATCTCGATTATAGACTTCGTGATATCCTTCATTATTCCCGGAGCAACCTCGGCAATGAACGCAGCCGCGGAAAGGCCTACGGGGACGGCCACCGCCAACGCAGCAACCGTCACCAGCGCCGATCCGGCTATCATCGAAAGTGCTCCGTAGCTGGGAGGATCGAACGTAGGCAACCACGTTGGGCCGAAAAAGCTGGCCACTGAGACCTTGTAAAACAGCGGGATCGCTTCACGGAAGATGAAGAAGAATATGAGTCCCAACGCTATAAGCGAGATGCTTCCTAAAACGGCGAATATTCCACGATCAAGCCGGCGGCGCAACCAGGATAGGGAAGAGCTGCTTAAAGTCTTAACTTTATAATTATTATCTATTTTTCTTGTAAATCCGCTCATCTTTGCCTCATGTATATATTTCGACAAGTAGTATATTAATAGAGCGCGCTTATTTCAAGAAATTAGGGAGGTGACGGGCACGTACAAGGGAAGCCCGTCACCAAGCCGTTATAAGAGAGTGTTACGGCAGTTGTCTTATTGGCGCATACCCCACTTCCTGCACCAGGCGCTGCCCGGTATCAGAGAGGATGAACAGGATCACATCGAGCACCGGGCCAGGAGAGGGGAAACCGTTTGTGGACATGAACAAAGGACGAGCAATGGGGTAAGTGTAGTTGATCGCCGCCTCCAACGTTGCCTTCTTGCCGTTCACATCAAGCGCCTTAAGCTGAGGAGTGACGTACGCCAACCCAACATAGCCGATTGCATTCGGGTTGCTGGAAACGGCATAGGCAACATCCGCATTAGAGCTGGTGAAGATAGAGCTTGAGGCAACTGGGGCCTTTTCCATCACGAGCTTCTCCCAGGTTTCAAACGTTCCTGATGAGCTATCACGCGACACCATTGTGATCGGAAGGTCCTTCCCTCCCACCTCTTTCCAATTAGTGATTTTACCAGTGTAGATATCCTTGAGCTGTTCCAGGGTCAGATTCGTAACAGGGTTGGACAGATTGACCACTACCGCCACTGCATCATTGGCGATATGAAAAGTGAACGGATACACACCGTTTTTCACAGCCCTCTTATACTCCGAACCCTTTATCGGGCGTGAGTGATCGCCGATATCGGTCGTGCCATCCAAGAGAGCTGCGATACCGACGCTCGATCCGCCTCCCGATACCTCTATCTCATACTTATCAGCCAGTTCTTCTGCAGCCGCCTGAGCGATTGGAAGCACAGTTGTCGAACCTGTCATCTTCACATCTGCTCCAGAAACAGCACAACTGGCGCTCAAGGAACCGAGCACAATCAACGTAGCCAGCATCACGTTACGTAGTGACACGGGGAACCACCATCCTCAAAGTAGATTTATGGATTGAAGTATATAGTTTTATAAAAAATATACAATAGGCTTAGGAGTAAAATTTTGCGTTCTTCCTGTCCTGGTCAGCAAGAACACACTTAACGCCATCTATCCTACAAAATCATTGGTCGTGTGAATGGTTCTTCTATATACCACGTGTCTCGATAATAAGCCGGTTCATTATTCCAGCAGGGACTCAATGCAAACATCATAGCGAGCATATATGCTTTCCCCGCGATGAAGGCCCAACTACCGCGGGGTAATAATTCAATGGTACC
>JAGGSM010000237.1 GCA_021159105.1 Candidatus Bipolaricaulota bacterium | reverse complement strand
TTGTGCTGATAATCCCCAAGGGGATCGATGATGCCTCGATATCGCAGATCTGGCTGGTGAGTGAGTACTACGAAACCTCGACCCCACAGCACGCCCTTCTGGCAGGACTCTCCGGGATTGTGGATCAGGTCTTTCAGGGAACGGCCACGGCAACGGATGTATCGGAGGACTTGTGGCCGGCCGGTTACGCCGCCCTGTACCGCGAACAAGGATGGCTTAGATGAGACGATTCTTCGAGTTCATAGCCGATCACCCCTATGTGACGGTCGGTGTGATCCTCGCCATCACGGTCGCGTTCGCTTCGTTTGTCCCGCGCCTCACCACCGACACGAACTTCAAGAACTACATGGACAAGAACGATCCAACGGTGCAAGCGATGGATCGCGCCGAGGATCGCTACGGTTCGCAGGATCTGTTCATGATCGCAGTCGAGAACGATGGTGGGATCTTCAACAAGGAGACGCTGACCAAGATATCCCAGATGCAAGCGGAGTTTGAAAAGATCGCTGGCGTCGATGAGGTAACCGGTCCGCTGAACGCGCAGGTGATCACCGGGACGGAGAGGGCGCTCAACGTCGGCCCGGCAGCACCAGATGAAGAGGTTCCGGCTACTCCGGAAGCGATGGCCGCGTACAAGGATCGGGTGATGGCGAGCAATACAGTCCGAGATTACATCATCGCCTCCGACGGCAAAGCAGCGGTCATCTCGATCAAGCTGAAGCTCAACGCAGATGATGTGGCAGCGGCAAAACAGGTGGCGGCGATTGTCGATAAGTACAACACCGCCCCTGACAAGATCTACATTACGGGTCTGCCGTACATGAACATGGTGTTGACGGAGTCGATGGGAAAGGACCTCAAGATTCTCCTCCCTCTCGTCATCCTTGTGATCATCATTTCCCTCTACTTCAGTTTCTGGAGCCTGCGGGGAGTGATCCTTCCGCTCCTGGTGGTAAGCATGTCCGCCATTTGGACGCTTGGTCTGATGGGGATGTTCAACATTCCGATCACGATCATCTCTTTCATCTTGCCGGTCATTCTGATGGCAATTGGGATCGCCTACTGTATCCACGTACTGAACAAGTACTACGAGGAGATCTCCTCCGGAGCCGATAGGCGCACAGCGGTCATCCAGACCGGCCTACACATGGTCTCTCCAGTGTCGATGGCTGGATTGACGACGGTCGCTGGATTTCTGTCTCTTCTGAACTCGTTCCTCATTCCGCAACGCCAGTTTGGCGTGTTCACCGGATTGGGCGTTCTTGCAGCTATGGTCCTCTCCCTGGTGCTCATCCCCGCGCTCCTTGCTATGCTCAAGGTGCCGAAGAAGAAGATACACGGGAATAGCAGTGGGATACTGACCAAAGTCCTGTCTGGATTCGAGCGGGTGATCATCCGCCGCCGCATATTGGTCATCATCGTCTCCGTGGTCTTGTTTGTGGCCTTTCTTGCCGCGCTTCCGATGCTTCGGATTGAAACCTCGGAGAAGGAGTTCCTGGGAGCGGACAGCCCGGTGGTGCAGGCGATCGATGTGATGGACCGCCACTTTTCCGGTAGCGAGCAGGTGATGATCGATATCGACACCGGCAAACGCGATGGATTGAAGGACCCCGCCGTGTTGAATCGAATTGAAGCGCTGCAGGAGTTCCTGGAGAGCAAGGGAGTGAAGAAGACGATGTCCATCGCCGACATGGTGGCGGAGATGAACCAGAAGTTCCACGCCGATGATCCTGCCTACTACGTCATTCCGGATGATCGCAAACTCGTGTCGCAGCTCCTCCTCTTGTTCACTTTCCAAGGAGGAGACATGGGAAATATGGCCCTAGGAGACTTCTCCGCCGGGGAAGTGATGGGACTGTACCAATCTGATGGGAGCTCGCAGCAGGTGAAACTGGCGCATGAAGTGCAGGACTACCTCGACACGCACTTCACGGGCACGGTGCACGCGGAGATGGTTGGCTCAACGCAGGTCTCATCGAGCATGTTCTCGCGCATCGCCATGAGCCAGATCACCAGTTTAGGAACATCGATCCTCGCCTCTGGCCTCATCGTCTCGTTGCTTCTGGGCTCCATAATCGCCGGGTTGATCAGTCTCATACCGATCGCGTTTACGGTTGCCATCAACTTCGGCGTGATGGCCTACTCGGGTACGCCGCTTGACATGTCCACGCTGATGGTCTCCTCGATAGCGATTGGAATCGGGATCGACTACGCGATTCACTTCATCTCCCGGTTCCGGCGCGAGATGCAATCGGGCGAGACTGCGGAGAGTGCCCTGCAGAAGACGATCCAGACTACAGGGCGCGGCATCGCCTACAACGCGCTTGCCTTGGCGCTCGGGTTTGCTGTCCTCCTCTTCTCGTCATTTAAGGGGACGAGCAACTTCGGACTACTGATCGCGATGACGATGGTAATCAGTGCGCTATCCGCGTTCACGATTATCCCGGCGATCCTCGTGACATGGAAACCGGGCTTCCTCACGAGACCCTCATGGGGAAGAAAGAAAGGGAAGAAGGGAGAAGATGCCAAAGGCAAGTGAGAATGAATGATCGAGGCGCTCAGCCTCGGGCTATGGGAATGGATGTAAAGAAAACTCATATCTTAAGGAGGATAAGATGGAACGAAAGTTCAGAAAAGAAGGGCTGTACAGGATTGCTAAAGGAGCGTTTATCATTGGTGCCATTGTGGCGATCTCCTTGGGGGCGATGGCCGCTGGGCTGACCGGGGATGAAATCCTGCAGAAGGTCGATGATGAGGCGGCCTCGCTCGCCGAGGGGAGCTTGATCTCGGTCGTGCAGTTTGACAACGTCTACGCCGATGGGACAAGCGCATCCAACGTGTTCGCTGGCATCGGCAAGAAGAACGAGGGGCAGCCGGAAGAATCGCTGATCTACTTCAAACAGCCGGAGGACGTCGCCGGGACGATCTTCCTCTCCGTTAAGCCAGTGGGGGAGGACGCGCGCATGTGGCTGTACCTGCCCGCTCTCGGAATGGCAAAGGAACTCGTTGCCGATCAGCAGAAGCAGAGCTTCGCCGGAAGCACGTTCTCTTACAAGGATATGGGGAACCGTAGCTACGCCGACAAGTACTCAGCCAAGCTTGTGGGAGAAGAGACCCTGACGATCGGGGATGAGCAGAGGGCATGCTATGTACTTGCGCTCACCGCTAAACCGGATGCAGATGCAGACTACCCAACTGGCAAGGCATGGGTGGACAAGGAGAGCTTCCTTATGGTCAAGAGTGAAGACTACAACGAATCGGGAAACCTGGAACGGACTATGGACGTTCTCTCCCTGACCACGTTCGACGGGCAGCTCCTCGCCAGTAAGATGCTCGCGACCAATGCTCTGGACAAAAGCTCGACGACGATCACCTTTGTCAAGAGGCAGCGCCCGGAGAGCGAAATTCCTGATTCTGTCTTCGATCCGGATAATCTGGCAACGTTCGATCCAGCCACCTATGGGTTGAACGACTGAACATTGCCTGGGCCTTTGGGTTCGCGCCCAAAGGCCCATCATTTATGACAAAGCACTGCTTGGGTGGTACAATATGGAGCGTTGCCGTCTTGAGTTGGAAGATGAGGGATAGCTGACCTCTCGCGGAGAACGTTGAGAGGAGAGGCATGCACGGATGAGACGAACCAGGCAGGTCGATACCACAAGCTATTGGCTGAAACCTGACCACTCGATGGGTCTCTCGGGGCTTGAGAGACTACAGCCAACGGACGAGAGACGGCTTGTATCTCCTGGGAAACGACGGTGGAAAGTGTGAGCATCATGAGTAGCGTATCGATTGTTGTGCCTGCGCGGAACGAAGAAGAGTTACTTCCTCGCTGTCTATTTGCCCTGCGCCAGCAGGAGCTAGATGATTTTGAGATAGTTGTCGTCGATTCAGCATCCAGTGATAACACGCAGCAGGTGGCAGAGTCTTTCGGGGTGCGCGTGATACGTTTGGAAGAGCCGGGCGTTGCGCGCGCGCGGCAGGCCGGTTTCGAAGCCGCTCACGGAGACATTATTGTCTCTAGTGATGCTGATGCCATCACTGAACCTGATTGGCTGCAGCGCATCGTTGCTCCATTCACCGATCCCGCGGTGATCGGAACGTTTGGAACCATCGAACTTACCGGGCAACGGATCTGGACACGCCTTGGGCATGCCTTCTTCACGGGATTCCAGGCGGTAAATCTCCGCCTTGGGCATCCCTTGTTCTGCGGACCCAATTTCGCGGTGAGGAAGGATGCCTTCCTCGAAGTCGATGGGTTCAGAGTGAACGGGAGATACCCGAACGAAGCCGAGGATGTACTCCTCGCGCAAAGGCTGAAGAAGAGAGGAAAGATCGTGTTCCTGCCACATAACAAGGTTGTTGTCTCTTCTCGGCGCCTCGACAAGGGACAGGGGCTCCGCTATACCGGCCACCACGCGGGCGTATACCTCAAGGTGTGTTGGTTTGGTAAGGCCAGACGAGGAGGAAAGTCTCGGCAGCTACATCTCGATCAAAGATCCTGATGCTCCAGAGGTGATCCCGCACTGCTGTCATTCCTGCGCTCCAAGAGTCACTCACCCGCACTATCGTCACTACTATTCACCAGTTGTCTCGATGAAAGACATAGCTCTGTTGGGTAGGTTGACAGTGAAACGAACGTTCGTTATACTTAGCCATCATGAACGATCAGCCACGACTGGAAGATAGGATTACACAGGCTGCCGAACGGCTCTTTGCACAAGAGGGATTTGCTGCCACAGGGATGAGAGCGATCGCCCAGCTTGCCAAGGTCTCGATTGGTGCAATCTACCATCACTTCTCAGGGAAAGAGGAGATCCTGGAACAAATCGTGCGGGAGGAGATCGAGCGCCGTCAAGAGTTCCTGGAGGGACTGCGTCAGCGTGGATTGCCGCTCAAGGATCAGATTGAAAGGCTGGTCAAGATGCATTTTGACCTGCTCCAAGAACGAGGCGACGTCGCGCGCCTGTTCTTTCGCGAGAGGTTCGATCCGAGTCCCTCATTGCGTGTCAAGATTCAGGATCTCTATGGCAATGTGGCTGGCTACGTTGCTGAGATCATCAAGCAAGGGATCACGGCAGGAGAGATCCGACCCTGTTCGCCACTCCTGACCGCCTACGAGATGCTGGGGATGGTAGAGGCAGTAAGCCTGAGGGCGCTGGGAGAAGATGAAACGGCGGTGCAGTTCAGAAACGAGGGGCCACAGGAACTTGCGACTTCTCTTTGGCTGTGGCTGCACATTGATCGGGGAGGGGAGAAGGCTCATGCGTAGCGCTATCGCAATTCATGATCTTCTCCTTGACCTGCAGGGTAGAGTCTGGGACACCATCAAGGAGTAAAGGAATCACTAGAGGAGGAACACAATGCTTGACCTAACAAGAAAGGCCATTCTCACAAGCGTCGGGCTTGGTTTGATCGCCAGGGATAAGCTCGATGAGCTCGTACAGAAGATCCGTGAAGAGAACAAGCTCACCGAGGAGGAGAGCAGGAAGCTCGCGCAGGAGCTACTCGATCAATCGGACGAGGCACGGAAGAATCTCGAAGAAGAGGTGAAAAAGACGGTGGGAGATGCGCTGAAACGGCTTGACATCCCTTCCCGAAAGGATTTCGAGGATCTCAAAGCCCGCATTGAGAAGCTGGAAGACCAGATGAACACTGAGGAGAACGCCGATTAATCTTGTACCCGAGGGCTCTGCGCCTTTGTGGAGTGGTTTATGTGGGGGATGGGCGATCGCCCATCCCCCGTTTGGTTTGGTTGTCGGCTTAGGAGTAAAATGAACTGACCATGGTACACAGAATAGGCTCTCTGAGCCGGACCTATCGCCATATCACCCGCTACCGAGAGATCATTCGAGTGCTGGTGAAGCACGGTTTTGGTGATCTAGTCACACGCAGCAACCTCGAACGCTACATCGATCGGGGCAGGAAGCTCCTCCCCGGGCAAGGTGATCGAAAGATCGCTTCCCTTTCCCGCTGGGAACGGATCAGGATGGTATTGGAGGAGCTGGGTCCGACGTTCATCAAGTTCGGCCAGATCATGAGCAACAGGCCGGATCTAGTACCGCAGGAGCTGATCGCAGAGCTGGCGAAGCTCCAGAGCGATGTCCCCCCCTTCTCTGACGCGGAGGCGCGGGATCTCATCGAAGAGGAACTCGGCAGGCCCATCTCTGAGGTCTTCGCGGAGTATTCGCCTACCCCTATCGCTTCAGCTTCGATAGCACAGGTTCACAAAGCTACCTTGCTAAACGGGGAAGAAGTGGCCATCAAGGTGCAACGCCCGGGGATCGAGCAGATCATCAAGACCGATCTGGAGATCATGTTCGACCTGGCGGCGCTGATGGAGAAGCACATCCAGGAGATGGATATCCTGCACCCGGTCTCCGTTGTTGCGGAGTTCGAGCGGTCGATTAACAAGGAGATCGACTTTACCATCGAGGCAACATCGATTGAACGCTTCGGCAGAAACTTCCAAGATGAAACTACCATCTACGTGCCGAAGGTGTACCGCGACTACAGCACCAGCAAGGTTCTGACGATGGAGTTCATCAATGGAGTGAAGGCCTCCAGCGCGGAAGTGCTCATCAACGCGGGGCTCGATCCGAAGCTCCTCGCCAGCCGCGGGGCGGACCTTGTCCTCAAACAGGTCTTCGAACACGGATTCTTCCACGCCGACCCTCATCCCGGAAACATGGTGGCTCTACCGGGGAACGTCGTCTGTTTCCTCGACTTTGGAATGATGGGTGGAATCTCTCCTGCGCACCGAGAAGCCCTAAGCAACATCCTTGTCGGGATCGTCAATCAGGATGCGGCAAGTATAACCAAGACGGTCCTGAAGCTCGCGCACAATCAGTATATCGAGGACGCCGAGCAACTGGAGTACGAGATATACGAGCTGTTGGAGCAGTATTCCTACCGATCCCTCAAGAGCGTGAACATGGGGGTGATGCTGAACCAGATGGTGACATTGGTCGTCAAGCACCGGTTGAAGATCCCTCCCAATTTCTACTTGCTCAGTAAGGCTCTCATCACGATCGAAGGAGTCGGTAGAGTGCTGGACCCGGACTTCGATATGGTGAAGCACACTGAGCCGTTTGCGAAGAAGCTTCTGAGTGAGCGGTTGAACCCGCTCAAGCTGACGAAGGATTTCTATCTGTCAGCGATCGATCTCAGTATCCTTCTGCGCGACCTTCCGGCGCAGACGCGAGAGATCCTAACGCAGATAAAGGAAGGGAGAACAAGGATCGAGTTCGAGCACAGGGGGCTCGACCCGATGCTCAAGACACACGAACAGATCAGTAACCGCATCTCCTTTTCCATCGTGCTGTCCTCATTGATCGTTGGCTCGGCGCTCATAATGCGTGCAGAGATCCCTCCCAAGGTCTACGGGGTCCCGATAATCGGCGCTCTGGGCTTTGCCGCCGCAGGAGTGATGGGGTTCTGGCTCCTCATATCGATCCTGCGCCACGGCAAGATGTGACAGCTCAGTTGCCCGCTTAGGAGAGAAGGGAGCATCTGCCGACGCAGTTACCCACAGTACTTGACCATTGAGAGGTAATGCTCTATCATGTCGAAAACGAACGTTCGTTCTATAGCCGAACGTGTCGATTATTGCGGAGGTAATGAGATGGCAAAGCTAGTTCCTGCCTGGATATCTACGAAGACAGAGGGCGCTGCGCTTGGGCTGGTGCGAAACAACCTGATCCGCGGCGGCGCTGTTCACTTGGCAGATCGCGCGATCTGGGAGTTTCTGAAGCGCACGGATAATCCTCCAGGGATGAAACGGGATGAATGGCTGACCATGCGCGGACTCATGTATTCCTTCGATCGATCCTTGAGAAAAGGAAATATCTCAAAGCGGGCCGCTCGGCACTTCATCGAGTTCGCCCATAAACGCATGCGGGCAAAGAACCCCAATGGGGAGGCATTCAAGGAGAGATATGGCGATTCTCCCCCCGGCTTTCTTGTCATCAGTCCTTCACGAACCTGCAACTTGCACTGCAAGGGCTGTTACGACGGCACGGAAGAGG
>JAGGSM010000137.1 GCA_021159105.1 Candidatus Bipolaricaulota bacterium | reverse complement strand
TCGACAAGCACGATATGCTTGTGGCCGTCAAGGCACTCGCTGAAGCGCAAGGCGGGTTTGTCGTCGTTGATGATGGAGCGGTGCAAGCGATCCTCCCACTCCCGCTCTGCGGCCTGATGAGCGAGGCGCAGACGGAAGTGGTCGATCGAGAGCTCGCCGAGGTTAGAAAAGCGGCTCACAGCCTTGGATGCCCGCTCGATACCCCGTTCATGGCACTGTCGTTTGTATCGCTTCCCACCGTCCCCGCCCTGGGCCTAACCGACCGTGGACTAATCGATGTGCTTAACCACAGTATCGTGCCGCTTTCAATCGAGTAGGAAGCCCGCGCCGCAGGCACGCGGTGTATCAAGAAGGTTTGCAGGAAGCGCGCCCTAAGGAGAGGGGAATCACCCGTGTAGGGGATTGATCGATCGGCATCCGCCGGTAGAGTAACGCTTTGTATTGACATGATCACGTCACATCGCTATGATGTGGTTAGGCTGAATAGCAACCTAGCCAATAGAGGGTGGTTTGCGTGCAGTTCCACAAGGTACGGCCGAAGAAGGTCGCCACTATAGTTGCCGAACAGATCATTGAGACGATAAAGGATGGAAGCTTCCCCGTGGGGAGCAAGTTGCCGTCGGAGTTCGAACTCGCCGAGCACATGGGGGTGAGCCGTCCGACGATCCGTGAGGCGCTCTCCGCGCTCACTGCGGTCGGCCTGATTGAGTCGAAGCCGGGAAGCGGAAACTACGTGCGCAACGGAACCTCTCTCATCGATTCGATCGGAGAAGAGGCCGTCTTGGTCTTGGAGAACGAATCGAGCTGCATCGAGATCATGGAGGCACGTGGCCTGTTCGAACCGCCGGTCGCTGGCCTGGCGGCAAGGAAGCGAACACCTGACGATGTCAAGGAGCTGCGCTCTCTCTACGATAAGTTGGGGAAACTGGCGAAGAAGGGGGACTTCGATCCGTACTTCGCCATAGACAAACAGGTCCACCTAGCGATCGTCACGGCGGCACACAACAATCTCGTGTCGTCCGCGTTGATCCCACTCATAAATACGATGGATCAGAAGCTGTACCGCGAGTTCACGCAGGACTACTACTTCAAGAATCAGCTAGGTCTGGAGGACGTCGCTGCCCTGCACGACGATCTGATCGGAGCGATCATCGATCAAGAGATCGATATGGCTGTGGAGAAGATGAAGCTGCACTGGCAGCGGATGCAAGAGGCTGTCTCTTCGCGGTAGCACACCTGAAAGAGGAGCAAGGATGAATCAGCGCAAGCTGTTGGACCTGTTGCCCCGTCTCACTCCGATACTCGCCGTCCTCATCTCGCTTCTTGTCGGTGCAGTGATGCTTGCCCTTCTGGGGACGAATCCCTGGGAGGCGTACCGGGCGCTGTTCATCGGCGCATTCGGGAGCACGAATGCCCTTGCAGATACGATCGTGAAGGCAACCCCTCTCCTCTTTGTTGGTCTCGGCATTTGCATTGCCTTCCGCGGCGGAGTGCTGAACATCGGCGGCGAGGGGCAGCTCGTGACAGGAGCGATCGCTGCGACAGCGATCGCTCTTTCCGTCCCCAATTGGCCGGGGTGGCTGATCATCCTTGTCGCCCTCCTCGCTGGCACGCTCGCTGGGGCAATTTGGGGTGGGATCGCAGGCCTGTTGAAGGCGCACTTCAACGTCAACGAAATTCTGAGCACGATCATGCTCAACTACATAGCCGTTTTCGGCATGAACTACCTCCTGCGCGGACCGATGATGGATCCGCTGCAGATCAAGCTGGGATCGTTCACTCCGCAGACGGCACGCCTGCCGCGGGCTGCGGATCTGCCACGGTTGATCCCCACTCGTCTTCACTTGGGAGCGGTGATAGCGGTCATCCTCGCAGTGGCTGTGTACATCCTATTGTGGAGAACGACCATCGGCTTCCGCATTCGCACCGTTGGAAAGAGCCTGCGTGCCGCCCTCGCCGCTGGAGTGAGGACGAAACGGTACATGGCCCTATCCCTCGTGCTAGCCGGTGCCTTCGCCGGGCTCGGCGGAGCAGTGGAGGTGCTCGGGCTTCACCACCGTATGTTCACCGATGGCTCGGCGTTCGGTTTCACCGGGAGCGCCGGGTTCAACGGGATCGTCGCCGCGTTGTTCGGGCAGCTCCATCCGATAGGGACGATCCCCGCTTCCTTCCTCCTCGGTGCTCTCCTCACAGGTGCGAACAAGATGCAGCGGATGATGCAGATCCCATCGGCCCTCATCGGGGCTCTGAACGGGCTGATCGTGCTGCTGGTGGTTGGCAGTGAGTTCCTCCGCCGGCACCGGATAAAGCACACCCAGAGCGCTGAATCGGAACGGGCGGAGACCAGTGCGGAGGAGGAAGAGGCATGAGCTGGTCGATCATCATTGGGATCCTCAGTTCGGGAATTCGCCTCGCCACCCCGTACTTGTACGCCGCGGTGGGGGAGACGATCGGGCAGTTGAGCGGGGTCGTGAACCTTGGGGTGGATGGGGTGATGCTGATGGGGGCTTATGTCGCCTTCTTCGTCGCGCTGCGCACGGGGAGCCTCTCCCTCGGCCTGATCGCTGCCGCCGGCATGGGAGGAGTCTTCGGGCTGATCATGGCGTTCATCAGCGTTACCCTCAAGGCCGAGCAAGGGATCAGTGGTATCGGGCTGTACTTATTCGGACTGGGGCTAAGCACCTTCCTGTTCGGAATCACGATCAGGAACGTGCAGACGATCGATGGCTTCCCCGATCTCGCCATTCCCGGTCTTTCCCGCATTCCGGTGATCGGGGAGATCTTCTTTCAACACAATATTCTCGTGTACGTCGCCTTTGCGTTGATCCCGATCGCGTGGTTCCTCCTCAACAAGACACCGTTCGGTCTCAAGGTGCGCGCGGTCGGTCAGAACCCAGAGGCAGCGGACTCACTCGGAGTGAATGTAGCGCGGGTGCGCTATCTGACAGTGACCTTGGGAGGGATGCTCTCCGGCGTGGCTGGTGCGTCTCTTTCCATCGCCCTGCTGAACACGTTCCAGCAGAACCTGACAAACGGGATGGGATTCATCGCGGTGGCGCTGGTCTACTTCGGGGGGTGGCGGCCGGTGTTGGTCTTCGCTGGAGCGCTTCTGTTCAGCACGGTCAACGCGCTGCAGATTTGGCTCCAGGTGGCCGGGATCAACGTGCCCTCGGATGTAGCGCTGATGCTGCCCTACATCGTAACGATCCTCGTCCTCGCGGCGATGGCGAAGCGGAGGGTGAACGCCCCCGCTGCGCTGAACAAGCGCTTCGAGCGCGGGGAGAGCTAGGGAGGTGGTCGCAGAAGGAAACAACCGTGACAACTGGAGCAGTTAACAAAACAGGAGGGAGAGAATGAACAAGGTACTTGCAGGGTTTGTGTTGGTTGCACTGATAATTTCGTCGATGGCCATCATCGGGTTGGCAGATGCGTTCAAGGTTGCCTTTGTCACCCCGAGTACGATCAATGATTCGGCGTGGAGCCAGAGCATGTACGATGCGCTGGTGACGATTCAGAACGAAATGGGTAAGGATAATTTCCAGTTTGTCTATTCGGAGAACATGTACGTCATCTCCGATGCCGCTGCGGCGATCCGCGACTATGCGAGTCAGGGGTACAACCTAGTGATAGCTCACGGCTCGCAGTACGGCGGCTCGCTCGTCGATATCGCCCCCGATTTTCCGAACACTGCTTTTGCTTGGGGATCGACGGCGAATACGTTCTCCGATCAAGGGATAACGAATATCTTCTCGTATCAGCCGTATTCAGAGCAGGGCGGATACGTGAACGGGGTTCTGGCGGCGAAGCTCTCTGAGACCGGGATGATGGGAGTGATCGGCCCGATCGAGACTGGAGATGCCAAGCGCTACACGGAAGGCTTCCAGGCCGGTGTCATGGCGACAGACCCCGATGCCAAGGTGAGCGTCACCTGGACCGGGTCGTACAGCGACGTGTCACTCTCGGCTGAGACGGCACGAACGATGATCAAGGCTGGGGCTGATGTACTCACCGGTACCTCGCAGATGGTCATCGGTGCGATCGGCGTGGCCAAGAAGGAAGGAGCGATCTGGTTCGGCTATGACGTGGACCAGGCTCCCCTCGCGCCGGAGATCGTAGTGAGCAGCGTCGTCGTCGATTGGACAGTGGCACTGCGCCCAATGATCGCTGCGATTCAGAGCGGCACGATGGGCGGCAAGGTGTACGACCTCACCCTGGCAAACGGCGGGCTGAAGATCGCCGTCAACGCTGAGGGCCTGGTCGGCAAGACGATCCAAGCGATCATCAATGGAGACATCGTAGTCGGAGAGTAATCGAGAAGAAGGCTGTGGGCCGGGATGACGATTCATCCCGGCCCGCAAGGAAGGAACGAGCCTTGTCCAAGCAGTTCATCGAGCAGATTCAGGTGAAGGAGCTTGTCGCGAGGGGGATCGTCAAGCGATTCCCCGGTGTTCTGGCGAGCGATCACGTCGATTTCGACGTCCACTCAGGGGAGATTCACACCCTGCTCGGGGAGAACGGTGCCGGAAAGAGCACGCTGATGAAGATCCTGTACGGCATGTATCGTCCTGACGCCGGTGAAATAGCGATCAATGGCGACCGCGTGCGCTTCCACTCCCCTCTCGATGCCATCCGTCACGGGATCGGGATGGTGCACCAGCACTTCATGCTGGTTCCCACATTCACTGTGGCCGAGAACGTGGCGCTGGGCCTCCCCTCCTCACGGCGCGTGCTCCTCGACCTCGATGTCGTGTCGAAGCGGATCGAGGAACTAGCCAAGACGTACGGCCTGCAAGTCGACCCGGCGGCCAAGGTGTGGCAGCTCTCTGTTGGGGAGCAACAGAGGGTGGAGATACTGAAGGTCCTGTACCGGGGAGCATCCCTCCTCATTCTCGATGAACCGACCGCCGTGCTCACCCCGCAAGAGGTGGATGAATTCTCGGAGACGCTGCGCCGGATGATCGACGAGGGGCATGCGATCGTGTTCATCAGCCACAAGCTGCACGAGGTCCTCGCGTTGAGCGACCGCATCACGGTGTTGCGAAGCGGACGCGTGGTCGATACTGTACCGGCTGTCGATGCGACGAAGGCCGGTCTGGCACGATTGATGGTCGGCCGCGAGGTCATCCTGCAGGTGGATCATCCGGAGGTCGCTCAGGGTGATGTACGCCTCGCCGTGCACGGACTGAGCGCGAACGGCAATTCGGGGCTCCCCGCGCTGCGTGGGGTGGACCTGGAGGTCCGCGCTGGTGAGATCCTCGGCTTGGCCGGCGTCTCCGGCAACGGACAGAAGGAGCTGGCCGAGGTGATCGCTGGGATGCGTCGCCCAACGGGTGGGCGCGTGTTGTTCGATGGGACGGATGTCACTGGCGCGCTTCCGGGAAAGTTGCTCGATCATGGCCTATCATACATTCCCGAGGAACGGATGGTGGATGGGACAGTGCGCGACTTCAGCGTTGCTGAAAATCTGATCCTCAAGGATCACCATCGCAAGCCGTATGCTCACTGGGTGTTCATGGACTCCGCTAAGATCGCATCGGAGAGCGACAGATTGATAGAGGCGTTTGACATAAGGACCCCATCGCGACAGACCCCGCTCAAGAGCCTGTCTGGCGGGAATATCCAGAAGCTGATCCTCGCCCGCGAGCTGTCGCGCGACCCGAGCGTCCTCGTCGCGGCCCAGCCGACGCGCGGCCTCGACGTCAGCGCGACCGAGTACGTGCATCGTCGCCTGATCGAACAGAGATCGGCAGGAACGGCGACCCTCCTCATCTCGGAGGACCTCGATGAGATCCTCAACCTCTCAGATCGCATTGCGGTGATCTACGAAGGGCGAATCATGGGAATCGTCGATCGTGAGGACGTGGATGTGGAGAGGATAGGACTGATGATGGCTGGCGTGAGCGAGCAGGCCGCGGGGAACGCCTCCGCCTAGCCCTCGCCGCGGGGTCATCGACTCAGCCAACCCGGTCGCTCACTTCTCTCTTGCCCGAGAACACCGCCCAGGAACCGTGCGGAAACACACTTGCTAAGAGCTGTCGGTAATGCTATCATACAACTTGGCAAGATGACAGATCAAACGAAGAGAGACAACCCGGTGTCATTTGAGAAGGTGCGCCCGCGCAGGGTCTCTGCGGTGGCCGCTGAGCAGCTGATCGCCGCGATCAAGGCGGGCATGTTCCCGGTCGGGAGCAAGCTTCCATCGGAGTTCGAGCTGGCAGAGCAGATGGGAGTCAGTCGCCCCTCGATCAGGGAGGCCCTTTCAGCCCTGCAGGCGGTCGGACTGATCACCTCTCGACCTGGAAGCGGAAACTACGTTCTCAAGGTCCCGTCAACTGATGAAGAACAGGACGCGCCACACCTCATCGAGAGCGAGGCCGGTTGTCTGGAGGTTATGGAGGCCAGATCCGTGCTCGAACCCCCGGTAGCGGCGTACGTTGCCCTCAACCACTCCCCCGAAGAGATCGCCACGTTGAAAGAGATCCTCACCCAAATGCGGCGCGAGGCGCAGCAGGGGGACTTTGCGTCGTACTTTGAAGCGGACAAGGCGTTCCATCGCGGCCTGGTCGACGCTGCGCACAATCACCTGATCACCGAAGCGGTCATCCCCCTTGTCGAAACGATGGACCAGACGCTGTACCGCGAGTTCACCCATCACTATTACTTGAAGAATGTATCTGACTTGGAGCAAGTCGTTGATGTTCACTGCGATATCCTGAACGCCGTTGTTGCAGGCAACCCGCAACTGGCAGCGGAGAAAGTGGACGAGCACTGGCGCCGCATGAGAGAGATCTGGGAAGCATGAGAAGCTTTAGTCATACAAAATGCCTTTGCGTTATCCCGAGAAACAGGAGGTGATGAATTAGAGGCTTAAGTAAATCGCGCAAAGCATACAAAAGGAGGCAGTAATGAATCACAGACTCACCGTAAGTAGTATTCTCTTACTCTCGTTCTTGATGATCATTGGAACCGGTTTGACCTTGGTTGCCGGTGACGCCCCGCAGTTCGGCGGTACGCTGCGCTGCGCCTTGGCCTCGGAACCGGGAAAGCTTGATATGCAGTTGGATAGCGGTGTCGCCGCCAGCATTCCCGCGCGACACATCCTGGAGGGACTGTTCGCGTTCGACGCGAGCTACACCCCCCAGCCGATGCTCGCCGAGAGCTGGGAGCTGGACAGCACGGGAACGGTAGCCACGTTCCACCTCCGCCACGGCGTCCTCTTCCAGAACGGCAAGGAGATGACCTCGGCCGATGTCGTTGCTTCTCTCAATCGTTGGGGCGCGTATGGACTCACATCCAAGGCCCTCTGGTCACACGTTACCGATCTCGCTGCTCCGGACGCCTACACGGTACAGATGACACTCGATGAGCCGTTCGCACCGATGACGACCTACCTGGCGAACATCTACGGCGGACCGAGCATCTATCCGAAGGAGATCGTGGACAAGGCTGGCGATCAGCCGCTGGCTCCTAAGGACGTAATCGGTACTGGGCCCTACAAGTTCGTGGAGTGGAAGGCCGGGGACTACATCCTGCTCGAACGCTTCGACGGCTACGTTCCTTCTTCCATGCCAGCGAGTGGCTTTGCCGGCAAGAAGGTCGCCTACTTCGATAAGCTGCAGTTCTTCTTCGTACCTGAAGACAACGCGCGCCTCGTCGGTATCCAGTCCGGTACGTACGACTACGTGGCAAACATCCCCAACGACCTGCTGGCAAACGTAGAAGGGGATGCAAACATCGTTCCCATCATCACCGACCATCCGCCGATCTACCCGATCGCGCTCATCAACAACCGCAACAGCCTGTTAGCGAACAACTACAAGCTGAAGCAGGCGATAATGACCGCCCTCGACTTCAACTCGATCATGCTCGCCGGATACGGTGATACCACGTTCTGGAGCCTGAACCCGAGCTACTTTGCTCCTGGAATCAGGTGGTACACGAAGGGCGCCGGCGCTGGGCTGTACAACGCCAATGACCCAGCCAAGGCGTGGCAGATGGCACTCGATGCTGGATACAACAACGAGCCGATCAGGATAATCGTCGCTCAGGACATGACCGCCCAGTACAATCAGGCGCTCGTCATGACTGACGAGCTGCAGAACGCCGGGTTCACCGTCGACCTGCAGGTCTACGACAAGGCGACGTTCTTCTCCGTGCGTAACA
>JAGGSM010000267.1 GCA_021159105.1 Candidatus Bipolaricaulota bacterium | reverse complement strand
ATCTCGGCCATGACGAACGCACCGCCCGACTTGCACACCCCCACTGAATCGACGACCGCGCCGAAGTCCTCCCCGTCTTTCACCAGGAACGGCTTGTACTTCGTCGCGTGTGGATCGGCCATCTCCGGCAGGTATTCTTCTCCGTAGCGACGGATGACCTCATTGGGGTTCCCGGTTTCATCGATGGTTGGGAACGCCTTCAGGTGATCGGCTCCGCGGGTGGAGGTGATATGCGCCAGTCCCATCGACTGGTGGGCACGGCCGTCCTGGGCCGGGATCTCCTGCCCCTTGACCTCCATCGCGTAGTACTCCGCACCGCGGCCGATCTGGGCAGCAGCAACGCGTACGCCTTCTGCAAGGATCGCACCCAGCCCTTCGCGGTTGGCGATCTGCTCGATCAGTTGGAGGACCACGTGGTGATCACCCCATTCGAGGGCGAGCCCGCCGGTGTCCTTCTTCGTGAGGATCCCCTTCTCGTAGAGCTCTATGGCGAAGGAGATCGACCGGCCGGTGGAGATGGTGTCGAGCCCCAACCGGTCGCAGCGGTCGTTCGCCGCAATGATCGCGTCGAGTCTGCTGACACCGACTCCCGATCCCAACGAGCTCAGCGTCTCGTACTCGAAGCTCGATGTAACGGTGCCAGCGAACTCCCCCTCGCTCACGCGATAGACGTTATCACAGCGGATCGGACAGGCAAAGCAGCCATCGTCCTTGATCCAGTATTTGTCATGGAGGATCTCCGCTCCGATCTTCTCAGCAAGGGCGAAATCACCGGACTGGAAGTTGTTGGTAGGAAAGCGACCGATCTCGTTCATGAGCATCACCAATCCAGAGGTACCGTAACGAGCAAGGGCAGGGTAGAACTCGTTCTTTCTAATCCTTTCGTGCATGGCACGAGAGAGGCTAGTGAATTCAGCGGGGTGCGCGATCGGAACCTTCCTGTTTCCTCGCACTGCAATCGCCTTCAGTTTCTTGGATCCCATCACCGTCCCGATCCCGCTGCGGGCAAGGCTCCGGTTGGGGGTCACTTGAATAGAGGCGTAGCGGACCCCGTTCTCCCCTGCAGGACCGATGCAGGCGACCTTTATCTTATCATCGTTCTTCCGTTTCCTTATGGCCGCTTCCGTCTCGATCGTGTCCAGCCCCCACAGACCGCTGGCATCTTCCAAGGATGCTTCGCCGTTATCGATCCACAGGGTAACAGGGCTATCAGCAGCGCCTGTGATAACCAGCATATCGTATCCGGCAAATTTCAGCTCCGGACCGAAGTATCCACCACAGTTTGAATCCCCATAGATACCGGTGAGAGGAGACTTGGTTATCGCTTCCATCCGCCCGGAGGTAGGCCAGGCCGTACCAACGAGTGGGCCAGTGGCAATGACAAGCACGTTCTCCGGAGAGAGTGCATCGACTGAAGGAGCAACTTCGTCCCAGAGGATCTTGACACCAAATCCGTTTCCTCCCAAGAATGTGCGGGCCATCTCTAGCGTGATCTCGTGTTCTTCGGTCGTTCTCGCACTAAGATCTACCCGGAGGTACCTTCTCACATAACCGCCACTTATCTGCATCATCACTCCTGATCTAGTCCGTAAAAGCCAAGCTCACGCAGTTTCTCATCGGTGGGAATGCCATTTTCATCCCACCCGCGTAGCTCGTAGTACCGTCTTAACATCTCATCGAAGTCATTGATCTTGTGCATGATGGTAATTCCGCTATGCTGAACAGGGAGAGGTTCGTCAGTGAATCTGGGTGGAAGGCGATCGTCTTTGGCTGACAGGCCGAGACGCACATTGTACATCCGTTCCAGATTGATGATCCGTTCTCCAATCTGCAAGAGCTGATCCGCTGTGATGCGCCAGCCAAGGGCGCTGACTCCCCGCGCCAAGTCCTCGGGGTAGAGCTGGTAATTCTCCACCGTGCTGAACTTACAGACCCCTAGGGAATCAACGACCGCACAGTATCTCTCACTGAATTCGACCAGGTCGGGCTTGTAGCGCTCGTTGTCCGTATCCAACAGATAGGGCATGGTACCTGGAAGGAGGTCATTTCCCACCTGTTCCAGATGTGCTACATCGATCGTCGGAAGCGCGTACAGATGATCCGCTCCGCGGTTGGAGGTAGCATGCCCGAGGCCAAAACCCTTCGCCACTCGCGGTTCCTGGGAGGGGATCTCTAGACCCTTCACCTGCATCGCATACCGGTACGCTTCACCTCCGATCTCCGCGGCCGCACGCCGCGTCCCCTGGGAGAGGAGCGCCCCCAGACCCTCTCGTTTCGCGATTTGATTGATCAGGGTGATGATCGTTTCGCTGTTTCCCCAGGATAGATCCAGTTCATCAGGGTGCAACAACCCTTTCTCATGGCACTCCATGGCGAACGCGATTGCTGCACCGGTGGAGAGCGTGTCCATTCCCAGCTCGTTACACAGAAAGTTGGCGTAGATAATGTCCTGTGGGTCTCTGCAATAGTTCTAGCCACCGAACGCGTCTACGGTTTCGTATTCCGGCCCAGCGGTCCGACAGCGGTACCTCCCTTCATCGATCCTGGACACGCGCGCACACCGGATTGGGCAGCCGAGACAGCCTTCGGTCTTCTCCTTATAACGTTCAAGAGACTCGGCGTTGATTCGATCGACAAACGGAACTTGCCCCAACTGCATGTTCTTCGTAGGTAAATCACCCACATAGTTCTTGACATCAACAAGGATCGGCGTGCCCCAACGGTGGTAACTGGCGGTCGCTGGATGGGCAAGGATCTTCCGCGAAGCCGCTCGCGTTTCAATAAGGAATTCCTTTGGAGAAGGCTCCGGTCTGTTCTGAATGACTACCACCGCCTTCAGATTCTTCGATCCGAAGACTGCTCCTCCACCTGTCCGTGCTGCTGCTCGCCCACCGTCGTTCATCACACTTGCAAACAGAACTCCGTTCTCTCCCGCCGGACCGATGCTCGCCACAGCGGCATCGGGGTGTTTCGCGTGCAGAAGTGCTTCCGTTTCCCCGGTAGTTTTTCCCCATAGCTCCTTAGCTGACTCAATTCGAATGCTTCGTTTATCTACTAGGAGATATACCGGACTTTCCGCCCGACCTTGTACCACTATTGCATCGAAGCCGCAGGTCGCTAGATACGGCCCCAGTTTCCCTCCGGCATTAGCATACCCGTAGATCCCGGTGAGAGGAGAGCGGAAGGTGAGGTGATAGCGCGCTGCAGCAGGCCACGGTGTTCCTGAAAAGAGGCCAGAGGAGAGGATGACGGCACTCTCTTGACTCTCTGGCTCAACCTCTTTCCCAACCAGATCGTACAAGATACTGGCAGCGTAACCTCGCCCACCCAGGTAGGACCCGATCATTTCTGTCGGCGTGTCCACTAGCTCAATTGTGCGCGCCGATAGATCGACATAACAAGTCTTGCGCGTGTTCATCTCATCTCTTCTCACTCGTCAACTTGAACTTCTCAACCTCTGCCAACGTAGGGAGAGAGGGCTGCGCTCCTCTGGTAGTGGTGGCCAACGCACCGGCGGCATTTGCCCATCGAATCGCGTCCGGCAGAGAGAAATCATCCAGCGCCCATCCCAAGGCACCATTAAACGCATCCCCAGCTGCTGTTGTATCGATCGGAGCAACGCCAAATGCAGCAAACTGACGCATGCCATCGTGCTTAAACAGGTATGCCCCATCCTCCCCCGCTTTGCAGACTACGTGCCTCACACCAAGCTCCAACAGCTTGTGCGCTGCTGCCTCTAGATCGTGTTCCCCGGCCAGAGCAAACAACTCCCCTTTGTTTGGTGTCAAGACATCGACTCGCTCAAGAAAGACGGACGAGAGGTCCTGCGCCGGAGCTGGGTCGAGGATCACCTGGGGCTGTGTTGGAGGTAATCGCCGCAGCAGGTGATCGATCGTTGCTAGCGGGATCTCAAGTTGAAGAAGGAGGACGTCCGAGCTTGCAATCGTGGGGAGTATTCTGTCTATGTAGGCAAGATCTACATAAGCATTCGCCCCTGGAGTGTAGGCAATGACGTTCTCAGCATCCTCACTCACCCATATGCTGGCAATCCCGGTGGACTGCCCCTCCTCGCGCTCGACCGCACTAACATCGATGCCGTTTTCCGCAAGGCTATTCAAGATCTCCTCCGCAAAGGGATCAGTGCCGATCTTTCCATAGAAGGCGACCTGAGCCCCGAGGCGAGCTGCCGCAACGGCTTGGTTCGCCCCCTTTCCCCCGGGGTAGCGGTCGAATCTACGTCCGAGAACAGTCTCGCCCGGTTTGGGAAGGTGAGGAACTTCAGTGACAAGATCCATGTTGATGCTTCCCAGCACACTGATCACTCGATTGGCTCCATCTGTCTTCAGTTCGTTCATGTGTTCTGGATGATCGGTCCTACGATCTTCTTTCCCCACTGAGCTGTCCATTCGCTCAGCTTGGCAAAGCTCATCTTCTCAAAACCGATCACGTAGCTTTCGAATTCTTCCCCGACAGGCTCCTTCCATTTATCAGGAATGCGCTCGTATCCAAGGATGGTACCCAGAAGGCCACCCACCTGCCCGGCCGAGCAATCTGTGTCGAACCCGCACATTAAGGTAGTAGTAAGCGACTTTTCGAAATCCCCCTCTCCCAACAACAGGCCGGTGACTACAGTGGCAATGTTGGGAAAAGTGTGGATCCAGTGGTAATGGCCTAGCTCCTGTTCGATCTTCGCCAGCACTCCCTCCCACTCTCCTAGTTCGTTACACCACCGCATGGTCCGTTCTACGACCTCACGGAAACGACTCTCTGGGGGAACAAATGCGAGCGCTAGGCGCAGGGTTTCCTCGATCGGTTGGCCGGAGAAGGCAATGCTGATGAGGGCAGAACAGAAGACCTCACCGTAGATCCCCTCGCGTCGATGCGAGATGATCGCATCGCGGAAGGCAAACTCTATAGCCAGATCAGGGCGAAATGGTGTGAGAAAGCCATGAATCTCACCACGCATCTGCGCGCCGATCCACTCGCTGCACGGATTTCTAAATCTCCCGCTCTCCGGCGGCATGATCCCCGCTTTGACATTCTCCAATGCGCTCATCTCCGCGGTAAACGCGTACGGCAGGTGCTCCACCCATTCCAAGGCAAGCTGCTCGCTCGTGAAGGAGGGACCATACTCATCAAGGGCATGCAGAACGAGGATCGGGTAGGCCGTATCGTCGTTCTCCACCTTGGGAGGAACGAGGTAGTCAGTGACCGTCCCGTAGCGGGAGCGAATCATCTCGCTCGTCCAGCCCTCCACAGGGTCGCCGAGTGCCGTGCCGATACACTTCCCTACCCATCCCCCTTTCACCCGATCAAGATACTCCAAGTCAGTGATCGTCCCAGGGATCGCTTTCGGCGGTTGAGGAAGCAAAGCCACCATATCACTGAAACTAGTTGGCCCCCCATCATTGTCCTCTTCAAGGGCAAGATGAATCTCCTTGTTGATGCGAGCGATCCAGACAAGGAGCTTGTCCTGGTCGCCTTCCTTGTAACACTTCTCAGCGTGCGGAAGGAATGCAAGCGCAGTATCCATGTTGCGTCCCTGGTTGATCATCGCCTGTACAGCGGCGCGCATTGGGTAAACTTTAACCCCGGAGAGGCTCGTCGTCTCCCACATGTTCGCCGCATCATCTCGCCGCTTCTTCAACTGATCCATGTACACCTCACTCGTCCTGGAGCGCTTTGGCGAGAAGCTCGAGAATGTCAAGTACTTCCACCTTCGATCCTGCCTTGCTCTTAGCATCGAGCAACCCACTCTGACATGCCGGACACGCGCTTACAACCGCGTCCGCTCCCGTAGCTTCCGCTTCGGAGAACCGGTCGAGCTCGCTTTCCACCGACATATCTTCGTAGTCATAGCGGACAAAGCCGCCGTTCCCGCAGCAGAAGGAGTTATCACGGTTGCGTGGCATCTCCACCAGTCTGATTCCCGGTATCATCTCGATCAGTTCTCGCGGGGGCTCGTAAATTTCCATGTGCCTGCCAAGATTACAGGGATCGTGGTAGGTGACGACGCGCGATAGCTTCTTCAATTTGGCAGGGTGTTTGGCAAGCTCCTCAGTAATAAACTCCGTCAAGTGCATCGTCTCAAACGGAAGCGGCTCTCCAAGAAGTCGCGGCATGTCCTCCTTGAATGTACGCAAGCACCCCGGGCAGGCAAAAACGACCGTCTTTATCCCGAGGCGAGAGATGGACTCCAAATTGGTCGATGCCGTCTCTTTCGCCTGATCCATCTTCCCCGCCGCGATATAGGGATGCCCACAACACTGTTCGTTTCCAAGAATAGTAAAATCGATTCCTAACTTATCTAGAACCTGGTAAGAACTGCGGGCGATCCCACGCCGCAGGTAGGCGGTGGTGCAGCCAACGAAGAACAATACATCAGCCTTCTGATCGACCCTCTCTCTATTGCGAAGCCAAGCAAGTCGCTTCTCAGCAGATTGCTTGTAGGGATTGCCAAACTCGTCTACCTGCTCTAGGACATCGCTGAGGCCAGCGGGCAAGACATTCCTCTCTGCCAAATCCTCTTTCATCGCGGCGTAGATCTCGGTGAGGGGAAGATACTTGAAGCACTGTTCTTGGCAGGCCTCGCATTCGGTGCAGGCGAAGATGCGTTCTGCTACATCTTTGTCGTACTCTATCTCCTTATCGATCAGGGCGCGCGCGATGGTGAGCTTACCACGTGCGCCGTACGATTCCAGGCCGTACGTTGCGTATGGTGGACAGATCTTCTGTCCTTCCCCTTGTTCTTGGTCAAAACAAAATGCACATCGAAGACAACTGTAAATCTGATCCCTATACTTTTCAAGCTTCATCTTTCACTCCAATGGGGAAGAGAAGGTCTGGATTTAAGATATTCCCCGGATCGATCGCGGTCTTGAGAGCCTTGAAGAGCTCAAAAGACGTACCGAGTTTTCCCATGATGTACGGAGAAACACCAGCGCCCAACCCTCCCGGGCTCATCCGCCCTTCCGTAAACATCAACTCTGCAATGTCTCCACGCAACTTCATCCCGTACTCCCACGCGTCGTTTCTGCGCTCGTCATACAGGGTATCGATCCACAGGTAGGCCCCGTTGCGGGAGAAGTAGGCATCCAATCCCTTGACTCGGATCCCGTACTTGGTGAAGTCATCGTCACGCTCCTCCCGTAGATCGCGGAAGAGCTGCACCGCCTTCTTCAGCCCCTGCGTGGAAACGAACCCCGCTACCTCGGGGCAGAAGTACGGTCGATCGCTGTAGTATGGCCCGGGTGCAGTGTTTCGCAGCCAAGAGTACATGTGCTCCTGCCAGTAGTGCCGCGTCCCCTCCGCAGAGGAAGGGCGCCCACCGTGCGATTCACAGATCGCCGCAGCTTCCTGAAGCCGCTCGCGGGCTCTAGTAGCACAATCGCGAACGATCAGGTGGAGGAACCCGTCACCTTCCACTCCCGCCGGTTTGGGCCCACCGAACATGCCGACAATGAACGTTGCCGCCTCGCGCATCTGAATACCAGCCGCTGCATCGATCGCATCCTGATAGTCATCAAACGCATAGAAGCCAAACAGCTCCGTCTCCGGAACCGGTCGAATGCGGTACGTCACTTCGGTGATGATGCCGAGAACGCCATAAGACCCCATAAACAGCCCGGCAAAATCCGGTCCATTAGCGTTTCGCTCGATAGGCTCAGAATTCGGATTAGCTGCTGATCCCGTGTTGATTATGCTCCCATCAGGAAGCACAACCTCAAGAGACAGAACATGATCGGCTGTCATCCCATACTCTGTAGCTCCGTGTGGAACTGCATTGACCGCAACTGTTCCTCCAATGGTGCATGAGAAAAGGCCTCCGCCACCGGGAACGGCCAGCTCTCGGCCCAGCTTGTGGAGGTGATTATCGATCCCGTGCCAGATCGCCCCCGCCTGCGCGGTGACGTATCCTGCCTGCAGATCGACTTTCGTTATCTTGTTCATCCGTGTCGTCTCGATGATGATCTCGCCATCCCTAACGCCGCTTCCCAGGAAGGTTGTCCCCCGTCCCCGCGTGTAGATCGGTTTCTTGACTTTATTTGCGAGGCGGACGATCGCTGCCACTTCCTCTGTCGATCCGGGCCGGACCACGGCATCCGGGACTCCTGCCTTGTCCGGACCGCAGTCCCGCGAATAACAGATTCTATCTACCATATGATCGCTGACATAACGCTCACCAACGATCGCTACAAGTGCTTCCTTGATATTATTCTCCATAGCTTTCACCCACTCTCTTGGCCTCCTTAGAATGGCCTTTTCATCGATCGTCATG
>JAGGSM010000039.1 GCA_021159105.1 Candidatus Bipolaricaulota bacterium | reverse complement strand
GAGCCGAGCACTAGGGCAATATCGGGTACCTTTGGCAACTTCGCTTTTAGGGTTGCTGCTGCTTTATTTAGCTTCTCCATGCGTGCATCTGCCATCGTTCCTCCCCAAATCGATCTAGCCATTGGATTATTGAGTGATTGACTCACTGTGCGATCTGCTCGATTCCATCCGAATCGTGCATTCCAGCCATGATCCGATCTCTCAATCATTCATTTCTCACACTATTCCAAGTTCGTTCATCGCTTGCTCGATCGCCTCTACTGCGATCACTTCGATCTTCGCTCTTGTCGCCGGCAGTCCCTTCTTCGGGACGATGATCCTCTCGTAACCGAGCTTCCCCGCCTCGACGATCCTCTCGCGCAGCCTCTTCACCCCGCGGATTTCGCCGGTCAGGCCAACCTCCCCCACGATCACCGTGCGCTTCGGTAGCGCCTTGTTGCGCAAACTTGAGACGACCGCAGCGGTCACACCTAGGTCGGTTCCGCGTTCCTTCGTCTCCAATCCCCCAGCGAGGCTGAGGTAGACGTCCGCCCCGGAGGTGTTCACCCCTAACCGTCTTTCTATTACCGCCAGAAGGAGGAGGATGCGGTTGTAATCGAGGCCGCTGCACCTGCGCTGCGGCACGCCGTAGCCACCGGTCGGGGAGACGAGCGCCTGCAGTTCGACGAGTATCGGCCGCGTCCCCTCGAGGATGGGGACGATCACCGTGCCCGGCCGCGGATCGTCCTGGTGTTCGGCAAGGAAGAAGCGAGATGGATCGGTGATCGCTTTCAGGCCGCTTGCCTGCATCTGAAAGACCGCCACTTCGTCAGTGCTCCCAAAGCGGTTCTTCACCGATCTAAGGATCCGCACGTCCTCCCCGCGGTTCCCCTCCAGGTAGATCGCCACGTCCACCAGGTGTTCCACCGTCTTTGGCCCGGCGAAGGCTCCCCCTTTGGTGATGTGCCCAACGAGGAAGGTCGCCATCTTGCGCCCCTTGGTGAGGCGCGTCAGCTCGGCGCTCGATTCGCGCATCTGGCGCACGCTCCCCGCTTCACCAGGGACGTCTTCGGATAGGGTCGTCTGGATGGAGTCGATAATCAACAAACTTGGATTGATCTTCTCCACTGCTGCGATGATGCGGTGCATGCTCTGCTCGGAGAGGACGTACAGCTCATCGCTCGACACATTGAGCCTGCTCGCGCGCAGTTTGATCTGGGCGGCCGATTCCTCGCCGGAGACGTAGAGGACCTGCCCGTAGCGCTCAGCGAACCCTTCAGCGATCTGCAGCAACAGGGTCGACTTGCCGATCCCAGGCTCGCCACCGAACAGGATCACTCCCCCAGGGACAAGGCCTCCACCGAGGAGGCGATCGACCTCGCCGATGCCACACTCCAGGCGCTTGACGTCGCCGAGGTCGATACGGCTGATCGGAAGGACCTCCTCCCCGATCCAGGAGCGATCCTCCGTCTGTTCATCCTTCTCCACGACGAACGTGTCCCATTCGCCGCAGTTAGGGCATTTGCCGAACCACTTCACCGACCGATAGCCACAGTGACTACAGCGGTAGGCCATGTTACTTCCCTCGGGTGAAGCGCATCTCCTCGCCGTCGGCTGAGGCGACGATCGTCGACCCCCGCTCGAAGGAGTGGTTGAGGATCAGCTCTGAGATCGGATTCTCCATCAGCCGCTCGATCGCGCGACGCATCGGTCGCGCTCCGTACTTGGAGTCGTAGCCCTGTTCGATCAGCAGCTCACTCGCCGATTCATCGAGGGTGAGCGTGATCCCGTGTTCTTCGATCAGGCGCTCCTTCAGCTCGTCGAGCATGAGGTTGGCTATCTCCAGCACCTGCTCACGCGTCAACTGATGGAAGACGATGACGTCATCGAGCCGGTTCAGGAACTCCGGGCGGAAGACCTTTCTCACCTCTCCGATCACTCGGTCCTTCATCTCCTTATACGATTCGTCGGAGTCGACCCGTTCATCGCTGAATCCGAGCGTGCCGCGATCGGTGATCATCTCGCTTCCCACGTTCGAAGTCATGATGAGGACCGCATTGCGGAAGTCAACGCGCCGGCCCTGCGAGTCCGTGAGGATCCCGTCCTCCATCACCTGCAGGAGGATGTTGAACACGTCGCGGTGCGCCTTCTCGATCTCGTCGAACAGGATCACCGAATACGGGCGGTGCCTGACCTTCTCAGTCAGTTCTCCGGCCTCTTCATAGCCGACGTAGCCCGGAGGTGCGCCGGTCAGGCGGGAGACGGAGAACCTCTCCATGTACTCGGACATATCGACGCGGATCAGGGCATCATCATCCCCAAACAGGAACTCGGCCAGGGTCTTCGAAAGCTCGGTCTTTCCCACTCCGGTCGGCCCGAGGAACATGAATACACCAACCGGTCGCCGCGGGTTCTTCACCCCGGCGTAGGCTCGCCTGATCGAACGGGATATCGCCTGCACCGCGTCGTGCTGGCCGACGAGGCGGTCGTGGATCTTCTCCTCCATGTGCACCAGGCGCGTCGTCTCTTCCTCCTGGACATGCCCGATCGGGATCCCCGTCCACATGGAGACCACCTGCGCCACGTCCTTGCCTGTCGCCTGCAGTTCATTCGCCAAGTGCGAATTGCCCGTGATGTGCTCAATCTCCTGCTCCAGCTCCGCCTTCCGATCGCGCAGCCGCGCCGCGGTCTCGTAGTCCTGCGCAGCCACGGCCTCGTGCTCCTGTTCGTCCAGGTCATCTATCTCGCTCATCAGCTCGCGAACGTCATCGGGCAATAGCGAGCTCTGCAGCTTGATCCGCGCCGCGGTCTCGTCGATCAGGTCGATCGCCTTGTCCGGGAGGAACTGATCGGTCACGTAACGGTCCGAGAGGCGCGCCGCCTGGTAGAGCGCTTCGTCTGTGATCTTCACCCCGTGGTGACGCTCGTAGTGCGGACGAAGCCCCTTCATGATCTTCACCGTCTCTTCCACGGACGGCTCCTCGACGAGGATCGTCTTGAAGCGGCGCTTCAACGCCGGATCCTTCTCCACCGACTTTCTGTACTCATCTAACGTAGCCGTGCCGATGCATTGAATCGCCCCTGAGGCGAGCGGCGGTTTGAGGATGGAGGAGGCGTCGATCGCCCCTTCCGCCCCACCGGCGCCGACGACGGTCTGCAGCTCGTCGATGAACAGGATGATGTCGTCAGATTCCATCACCTGATTGATCAGCGTCTTCAGGCGCTGCTCGAACTCCCCGCGGTACTTTGTCCCGGCGACGATCGAGGCCATGTCGAGCTCGATGATCTCCTTTGAGCGCAGGAGGCTGGGGACGTCCCCGGTCACGATCTTCTGCGCCAGCCCCTCGACGATCGCCGTCTTCCCAACGCCCGATTCTCCGATCAGCGCCGGGTTGTTCTTCTTGCGGCGGGTGAGGATCTGAATGATCCGCTCCATCTCCCCATCCCTCCCGATTACCGGATCTAGGCGCCCTGCTTCCGCCTCCTCGATGAGGTTGCGGCCAAAATCGGACAGATCGCTCTTCCGTTGCTGCTGCGGGCGGCGCGTCGATCTAAGCGCCATTCCCACACCGGCCGACGGGAGGAAGTAGGCGCGCGTCTTGCTCAGGTCGATCCCCAGGTGGAGGAGGATCGCGGCCCCAGTCCCCTCTCCCTCGCGCAGCATCCCCATCAGCAGGTGCTCGGGGCGGATGGTGTTCAGCCCGGCACGACGCGCTTCCTCGAAGCTGATCTTCATCACGCGTTTGAGCCTCGGTGTCGGTTCCAGGTCATCGGCAGACAGGCGCACCTTCCCGCGTCCCTTCTCCGACTCCAGCAGGGCGGCGACCTTCTCGTAGGTCACGCCGTGGGTGGTGAGGAAGCGGAAAACGTTGTTCTCCTTAGTGCGCAGGAAGGCGAGGAGGAGGTGCTCCGTCCCCACGTAGCTGTGGCGCCACTCCTCGGCCTCCTCCTGAGAGAAGGCGATTATCTCCATCGATTCACGCGAGAATCGGTCGTACATCTTCAGTTCCTCCTGGAATCAGACACTCTCCGTTCCTGGTCTACAGTATAGCCCTCTACTCATCGCTCACAACCCGCAGGCGCCTGTTGAACCGGTTCATAACGCCATGTATGTCCATTGTACGAAACGCCTCGATCGCTTCCACCCCTCTCTCAAAGACGGGGTAGATCTTCTCCCACTCATCGGTGGTGAACTCTCCAAGGACGTAGTCCACCTGATCACGCGGTCGCCTTTCGTAGCCTATCCCGATGCGCATGCGCGGGATCTCTTCGCTTCCTATCGACGAGATCACAGAGATCATCCCCTTGTGCGATCCCGGCCCGCCGGAGGCGAGGATCTTCATCTCTCCCAGGGGAATATCGAGGTCATCGTATATGATCAGCGCCTCTTCGCGGGGGATCCGGAAGCGCTTGAGGATCGCATTCACCGCTTCGCCGCTTGCGTTCATGTAGGTCATCGGCTTCACGAGAAAAAGATCTCGGCCCTTGTAAACAAGAGCCGAATCCATCAAGCGCCCCTTCAATCGCGGCGCATGAACCTTGCGATAGAGATCGATCACATCAAAGCCAACGTTGTGTCGGCTGAGCGCGTATTCAAGCCCTGGGTTACCCAGTCCGAAGACGGCCTTCAATCATCCCTCTTCGCTCTCGCCTTCCGATTCTTCAGAGGTTGCGCCCTCTTCTCCTGCTGCCGCAGCCTCCAGCATCGCCTCTTCCTCTTCTTCCTCTTCCGTCTCCATTCCACGTGGCGCAACAACAGAGACGAGCGCACGCTCGGGTGAGAGGAGGGGGGTGACCCCGCCGAAGTCGACATCGCGTACGCGGATCGCATCCCCGAGGTCGAGCTCGCTCACGTCAAGGGTGATCAGGTGAGGGATGTCCTTGGAGAGGCCATGCACGCGGACCGTGTCGAACAGGACATTGAGGAATCCCCCGAGCTTCAGCCCCGGCGCCTCGCCGACGACCTTGATCGGCACGTACAGCTTGAATGGCGTCTCTGGGTCTGGATGGTAGAAATCAACGTGGATCGGTTCATCCGTTATCGAATTGTACTGAACCCTCTTCAGGAAGACATCTATATCATCCGCCTGATCGTGATCACTGATCGAAAGTTCAATGCGCGAACTGCGCGTTATCGTAGAGAATAGCTTGTGCAAGTCCCGCCGCTCAATCACGATGGGGATGTTCTCCATGGTAGGGCCGTAGACAATCGCCGGTATGAGCCCCTGTCGTCTCAGCGCATTCGCTTTCCCTGCTGGGCGCAGTTTTGTGTTCAGTGTTACAGACATTTCCACTCCTACAGTTCTTCTAGTAATGTGGGAAAAGGTGGCTTACCGATTTGTTCTCGAAGATCCGACGAATGGTCTTCGCCAGGTGCTCTCCCACGGGGATGTACTCGACAACATCGCTCTTTTCCGCCTGTTCCTGGGAGATGGTATTGGTAACGACCACCTTTTTCAAGGGAGACTGCGACAACACCTCCAATGCGTTTCCAGAAAATACTCCGTGTGTGCAGTAGGCATGCACCTCCGTTGCCCCGTGATCGAGGAGGGCGTTCGCTGCCAGAATCAGCGTCGAGCCGGAGGAGACGATGTCATCCACGAGGATCGCCCTCTTCCCGGAGACATCACCGATGACGTTCACTACCTGTACCTGCGATCCATCCACGGATCTTCGTTTCTCGAGTACGGCGATCGGCAGGTCGAGACGTTCGGCGAGAAGGCGCGCCCGCACCGCCCCACCGGCATCCGGCGATACGATCACGGTATCCCCGCCATCGGCATCGTTCTTCTTGTAGTAGTCGGCGAAGATAGGATCTGCCTGCAGGTTGTCCACCGGGATGTTGAAGAATCCTTGAATCTGCCCGACGTGAAGGTCCATGGTGAGTACCCGGTCCGCCCCGGCCGTCTCCAACAGGTTCGCTACCAAACGGGCGGTGATCGGCACGCGGCCGGTGTGTTTGCGATCCTGACGCGCATAACCGTAGTAGGGGATCACCGCGATCACCTTGCGCGCCGAGGCACGGCGGAGGGCATCGATCATGATGAGAAGCTCCATCAGGTGGTCATTGACCGGCGGGCAGGTCGGCTGGATGACGTACACATCCGCCCCGCGCACCGTCTCCCGGATTCGCACGCGAACCTCGCCGTCGCTGAACCGATCGACCGCGGCATCACACAGATCGATTCCCAGTGCGTAAGAGATCTCATCAGCAAGTTCACGGTTCGCGTTCCCACACAGCAGTTTCAGCTCCCTTCCGATCATTGGGCCTCCCCCTTCCTTCGTTTGTGCCGCTCCTTGTTCACCTGGCGCGCCCGCCCCAGCGCAAGCTGGCCATCGGGAACGTCCTCCGTTATCGTCGATCCAGCACCGATGAGAGCGTCATCTCCTATCTTCACCGGGGCGACCAACGAGGTGTTGCTGCCGATGAACGCGCGCTTGCCGATCACCGTCTTATGCTTCTCCACGCCATCGTAGTTGCAGGTGATCGTCCCCGCGCCGATGTTCGTATCCTCTCCCACTTCAGCGTCCCCTAGGTAGGTTAGGTGGCCGGCCTTCGCGCCACTGTGCACACGCGATGCCTTAACCTCAACGAAGTTCCCGATCCGTACCTTGGGCCCTACGTCCGCCCCCGGCCGCAGGTGTGCATACGGCCCGATCGTCGTCTCGCTGCGCACGCGAGAGCCTTCGAGGACTGAATAGCGCACGCGGCAGTCGTCCTCAACGATCGAATCCTCGATGTAGCAATCGGGGCCGATCGCGCAACGCGCTCCAATCACCGTCTCTCCGCGCAGGTGCGTGCCGGGGAGGATCTCCGTGCCAGGAGCGATCCTCACTCCTCGATCGATGTATGTCCGCTCAGGATCGATGATCTTCACCCCAGAATTCATCAGATCTCGCGCCCGCTGCAGGCGCTCCTCGCGATCGACAGTGATTGGATCAATCTGAGCACACATCTTCCCTCCCGGCAAACGCGTTGCAGGAATGACAAGAATCAGACCCATTGTTCACGCACGAGTATCGAAGAAAGACTGCGACGGTTGGGGGGGAGAAGCTGCTTTCGCGATGCGCGCCCTTGCCTCGACCCGTTCCTGCACGGGCTAAGCCAAGAGCAGCCAGACTTGGGATACCAGAGATTTCAGTCATCGAACACCCACGCGTATGATACGACAAAGGCCGCAAAGCGATCAAGAACAATCTCCTTGCGACAGGCAAACTGCGGCCGTTATACTCCAAAGAAGTTGTTTGAGAAGGATGTCTTGTGCATTGACAGTCAAGAACGAGGGCGGGGTCCGACTTGTGCTGGCTGATGGATGAAGGAACAGTTGGAGGTAAGATTGTGACAAGAGTCTTCTCGGGGATCCAACCGACAGGGACACCGCATATCGGAAACTACTTCGGCGCATTGCGCAACTGGGCCGCGCTCCAGGACGACAACGAGTGCGTCTACTGCGTCGTCGACTATCACGCGATCACGATCGAGGTCGATCCGACCGCCCTGCGGCAGGCATCACGCAACATGGTCCTCGACCTCATCGCGTGCGGGATCGATCCGCAGCGATCGATCCTGTTCATCCAGTCGGCCGTGCCAGAGCACACCGAGCTGGCATGGATCCTCGGCTGTGTTACCTCCTACGGCGACCTCACCCGCATGACGCAGTTCAAGGACAAGTCCTCCGGCAGGAAGTTCATCTCCGCCGGGCTGTTCACCTATCCGATCCTGCAGGCGGCGGACATCCTCCTCTACCGCGCGCAGGGAGTCCCGGTCGGCGAGGACCAGGTACAACACCTGGAGCTCTCGCGCCGCATCGCGCGGCGGTTCAATTCCCGCTTCGGCGAGTTCTTCCCCGAGCCGGAGCCGATCGTTAGGAAAGGGGCGCGGATCATGTCGCTGGCCGACCCGACGATCAAGATGAGCAAGAGCGCAGGTGAGGCCCACTACATCGGGGTGATGGAGGACGAGAAATCGATCCTGAAGAAGATCCGCTCCGCTGTGACCGACACCGGCCTCACGCCGGGAGAGGAGATGTCACCCGGCGTCGCGACACTCTTCGAGATCCTCGAACTATCATGCGAGATGAGAGGCGATACCTCCATCGTCTCGGAGCTGAAGGCGGATTTCGCCGCGGGGAAGCTGATGTACTCCCGCCTGAAGGACGCCGTATTCGAGAACCTGATGGCCGTCCTGCGACCGATTCAGGAACGCAGGGAGGAGCTCGCGGCATCAGGCGAAATCGACGAGATCCTCGCGCAAGGGGCGGAGCGCGCCCGCGCTATAGCCAAGGAGAACATCGCCAAGGTGCGGGAGCTGGCAGG
>JAGGSM010000183.1 GCA_021159105.1 Candidatus Bipolaricaulota bacterium | reverse complement strand
GCAGTAGGATGAGCTAGTAGTAAAGCAGCTTCGTCAGGATGAGCACCTTTAAAATGACTACCTTCAAGTGTAGAAAGTTTTAATTTCTCTGCATCTGTATAAGCATTTGTATCCCCGTTTAGTTCATATAAAGTCTTAATCTCAGCAGATGTTGGAGTGGCTGTACCTCCACCAGCACCTACTTCAACCCATGCTCCACCGGATAGCATAGCGAACGATTGTGGGTCAATACTATTATTCAAATATGCATAAGAACCATTAACAGCTAATGCGGCAGGGAACGCTAACTCAAGTGCAGCTAAATCTGCATGTGTCCCTGCGAATACTTTCTCAGCATTATCTAACTTGAGTTTTTCTGCATCATCAAACACATTAGTGTCAGCTTCAGCTTCATACAAAGCTTTAATCTGAGCACCTGTCATTGCTACACCAGCACCACCGCTAGATTGCTCAACCCATACACCAGCATCAAGCATAACCATAACCTCAGCATCCGTTGGACTTGCTTTTACGTATGCATAAGAGCCATCCTCAGCACCCGCTGCTGGATTTGCTGTTTCAAGTAAAGCTAGAGTTGTATGAACACCTTTAAAATGTGAACCTTCCATTGTAGAAAGTTTTGTTTTTAAGGCTGTTGTAAAATCTTCTTCTGATAAATCTTTACCAGCAACCTTATCAACTTTACCTGCAATATCTGTAAGCATTACATTTAAATTTACAGGACTTGAAATGGTGATATTTGCTAATTTAGCTGCATCTGCTGTAGACATAGAAGGTGCAAACTGAGTTATCAATGTCTTGATAAAATCTACTTTGTCCTGTTCTTTTAGAGCGAGTATAAACTCTTGAGTTAATAATGTTGTTGGCATAATTTTAATCCTTTTTAGTGTGTATTGAGTACCGGTATACCATTGTTCACAATGATTATACCATTATTTATAACAGCTCTTGCTATTAAGTTAGCTGTTGAACATTCGTGAATATCACCAGCAATTTCTATTGTAAATGTTGTAGCAATAGCCGCATCTTGAGCAATAGATGCCGTAATACCTGATACTTTTGCATTAAAATAAAGCATTGTTTCCCCGTACGCAATCCCTATACGTATAGGAGTATTGTTTCTAAATGCTTTTCGTAAATCCCTTTGTCCTGTCATATCACTAGGATTCATTAAAACTTCTACGTCAAAAGGTTGTCTGCTTACAGCCCCTAAGGATTTTGCTGTATCATTAGATGAAAGACATTTGTATTCTGTTGAACCACGTGTCTCACCTATGTCACCAACAGACTGCGGACACTCAACAATAGGCGAACCTTTTAAAGCTGTTATTGCTTCACCGCAAGACCCCCACTCAGTTGCCGGTATTTGACCAACATATATTGTTGTACCTTGTGAATTTATCATATACGTCCTTTAGTTTACAGTTTGTACTGCGTTATTATATACATCAACACCTTGATTTATAACATATCGTCTTGTTGTTGGTATTATACAGTCACCGGCATAGTATTTAAGTTTGAATGTCAATAACACATAAACCATGTTAGAGTTATCCCATCCATTATCATTTATCTCAAACTTAGTAACACTAAACTCTTTTGCCTGAGTTGCTACAAAATCAATTATCTTATCTGTCAAATCAAGTGCTTCAACATCATTCTCTGCCCAACAAACTACATCAAGTGCAGCATCTAATCTGGTACGTTTACCACTTAGAGCAGCTAAAGTACCACTACGAGGGATAAAATGAGGGTTAATCCATGATGGAATACCTGTTGAATCAAACTCTTGCCCTACAAAATGAATTGGAGTATCAGTCCAATTATCCATAAACAGTTTTTCAAAATAAAACTTAGTTGCTTTTAAATTACTTGTCATAAGTTACCTGCTTTCCATAATTGACCTATTATTTTAACATCATTAATCAAATGTTTTCGTTGTGACTCAATCCAGTTTTTAGTACCGTGAGGCATTTGAGTTGAGAAAAGTTTACCATCATTTCCAACAAGACGTGTATGCGTACCACCTTTTACACGACCAGACCACCCTGTACCAAACATAAGGTTACGCACATAATTATAATGTGCCCACTTACCTTCACCATAATGACTTCTATGAAGGTTTTTAATAGTCCAACCCTTACCTCTGACACCTCTACCAACAACCCAAGCAGTATGTGAGTGCGGCTCACCTTCTCTACCGGGTTGACTGTTTTTTGATCCATCACCTTTTGGAAATACGCCCTGATTACCCATAAATCTACGATTTTTAAGTGTACGACACATGGTTTCTGCTCGTTCTTTGGTAGCTTTTTCAACAGCATCAGTAACAAACATATTGAGTTTGTCAAACACAAGATTATTACCTGTGTTTATACCTGATGCATATTGATTTACCCAAGCTCCCATGTGTTATTCCTTACGACCTATTTCAATATTATAAGCCACTATATCACCCTGTGTTTTAAGAGGTGCAACAGATAAGATATTCATCCCATCGTATAACCATGTTTCATCCAACCCTACAAAATATGGAATGATAACTGACTCACTATTGAAACCGCTAAGATTAGTTCCATTTCCGTCACGTCCAAACACTTCACTCATCATACTGTTTGGACCACTAAAAGTGTTGATAGTTTGAGTTGATGCAGGAGTGGTATTACCAGTAAGTGGACTATAGACACCAGCAGTTATTTGCGTGAGAACACAGGGATTACCTAACTCTCTTGTAAGGTCAATGACGACCTGTTTCATTTGCTGTGAAAAAGCTCCCATTACATACGCCCAACACGGACTTGCTTGAACTTGTCTGAGGAAGATTTAAATGCATAACCTAAATCTAGTAAGCATTTATATGCTGAATTAGGTACACGTCTAATTGAACGTGTGGCAGAAGTTGTTTTACTATCATAATAAGATACTGCTATAGATCCAACTTTCTGTGATTTTATCCCGCCCGTAACACTTGTAGCTGCAATACCTGATGATATTGAATTGACATTATCATGTGATGCCATAAGGGCTTGAGCTTCACCTACACAGATAGGTAAAGGGTTTGGGTATGTCGTTGGGTCTGTATGGTCAATAATATCATTGTAAGCGATTCTCAGCAATATTTCTTGATCAGTTACAGGAAGTGCAGCCCACTCAGCACCATTCATAGTTAACATCGAGATGTATAAACCTGCTTGAGCAACAGTTACAAAGCTGTCACTTAATGGATCTGGGTAAATTATTAGTGCCATTGTAATCCTTTTTAAGTATTATATCTAAACCACTTCAATTTTCTGTGAGCATAAGAATTTATATAACACTCCACTCTCATCAGTATCTCCATTACATAAATATGTTACATCTGTGATAGATGAACCATCTGTAGCAATAAGTTTAAAATCAATATCTGCATCAAACGGATACCCTGCAATATTCATTGCATTTACACATTCAGCCTTTGAAATAGCACTCACAACGTCTGCTGTAACTGTCAATGGTTTAAGTCGCTTGTAAGCACCATAAGTAAGCAAATGTGTATCATCTGTTGGACTAATGTCATTAGCAGTGATATGACCATCCTCATGTAGTGCCAAGGTACTTACAACAGCACCATTCGTAAGATACTCCAGTTTTATAAGACTGTTACTTCTGTCATAGTTTATCTCAGCTCCCATACCATCAAGCCAATCTGAAAATCTAATACTTCCATCTTCTATTGAGTTATCTGTTGTAACCAAATTAAGATATGGTGATTTACCATATACCTGCATCTCTTCGGACATGAAGAAAGGTATCTGACTTTTAACATGTTGATATGGTGCAGTGCTATAAGACATCCATCCCATAACATTCATCATTGCCGTATTGTCTGAAACCAATTGGTCAATTTTGGGTTGTAAGGTATTAACATCAGAGATATCAATAGGTAAATTTACACCCCCATGACCACCTGCGTTTAATATACCTGTATCATAAACAGCGACAAGTGCTTCACGCACATCATCAGCTGATATCTCACCTACTTGATTGTCACCAACCAAACCATTAATTAGTGCTTTTAATTGTAAACGTGTAATGTCACACCTCCTTGGCGATTTGCCATTTATTGTTGAATGAGAAAAGTTTTTTATTCCCTAAATACATTGGCATATTTTATACCTCCCTAATCATTTATCAGGATGGTTCTATACTCATCCTTCGACCAATTTCCATAGTTACCTGCATCCATAACCCTATGGTTAGCAACAGTTACCCACGCTTCACTTGTACTATTCCTACCTTCAATAATAAAATCTCTACCTGTAGCATGTCCTGCAGTATCACCTGCGTTTGTGCTTGAATGACCGTTAGCCTGTATTCTAAATGAATCAAATGATGAAGGTGTTTTAAATTCCCATTCCCAATGACCATTACCCCAATGATAAGTCATATAGTACGTACTATGGTTTCTGTCAAGCATTTTCATAGGTGTATAAGCAGTACCATAATTCTGATTAGCAGAGAAACTACGTAATCGACCCTTTGTCCACTGTAATTCTTCATACCCATCTACTGATGAATAGGCATATAATTCCTTAATAGAACTATGATGATTACCACCATACTGCTTATTGCCAAAGTCAATTTTCCAATAACGGAATGCTCTTTTAGGAGTTCTCTTCCAACTGTTAGTATCAGACATTCTACACACATCAAATTGGAAACGGGAACCCCAACTATCCATTAATGCTGACCGTTCTTCTACACTAGGTCTTAATGGATTACTGTTTATGAACATTGAAACCCTACCCCCAGAGATAGTCATTCTAGTACTTATGTATGATACAAACCTAAGCTGCGGTGTATCACGAAACATTGAATCATAATCAATTGCACCACCATCAAAAAGATTTTTTGGTAAATCAACATATTGAAGATTTCCATCATCCCAAAACATCCTACAAAGATTGTTAGCTGCTCCTACATTAGGCAACATCTGAAATGTCTTTAATCTTGGAAGATGAATAAATGCATAATAATATCTACATCTTGTAGGAAGTCCATTATGGTCAACAGATTTAGCGAGTTGTAGATTTAAGATAGTGGAATCATGTCTTACAAACTGTAACATAAATATTGTTGATAGACATGTAAGTTCAAAATCGAAATTACCATCATCATCTACTCCATGTGCGATAAGCCCCCAATTAGGGTCTGCATAGGTGCTACTCGCACTTATCAATGACGGTCTACCTGATCTACGCCAAGCTACCATTAAATCAACGGTGCTTTTTATCATCAGAGAAAACCTGACACCTGAGTTAGGTGCAGGGAATACAGGGAAAATTTCACTACAGGATGTACAAACAGGGTTAGCACCAAAAAACGATTTATTTAAAGGTGTTACACCAAAGTAACCACAAGTAAGTTTTTTATCTCCAAGGTACATCGGCATATGACTACTCCTCTATAAAGTACAAAGTGCTTGCGTCTTTAGTTGTGATAGCATCGTACTTTGCCTGTGTCATAACCAATATACCTTTTGCTTGTGTACCGCCTGTTGTACCAATCTTAGTGCTACCAATTGCAGTGTTCTTCCAAGTGGTATCAGTATAAGCAACCGTGCGTAACATCATTAACCCTGAATGATCATCCTCATCGTAGTTGACCTGTCCTTTATAATCAGGAGTACCAAGAGCAGGGGATGCGTTTTTAGTTATTACATTCCTCTTCATCGTAATAGGGTAATTCTTATTCCCATCAATAGATTCTATGTATGCGTTTGTATCAGTAGCACCTGAACCTAATGTTATAGCACCAATATCATGATACTCACTGTGTATGATAACACGATAAGCAGCATCAGTGTCACTTGATGAAGTACCCATAATATGGTCTAAACCACCTTTATCCAATCCACCAAAAGCAGATATTGTACTACCATGAGCATTGATAGCAACAGGTACTAAAAGAGGATCAGCACCCTCCGAGGATAGATATCTCATATCGTATGTAGCACCATCAGGGGCAACTGCCTCTACTGTAACAGTAAGGTCACTTGTATCACGAGGCATATTCTTCAATAATTCAAAATGTTCACCTGCATTGGCTGTAATAGTTATATCAAACTCACGAGTATGTCCGAAAGTATGATCTGCTGTAATAACGTGAGTTGTCTGATTTACCGTAAAGTCAACCTCTTCACCTGTAAGCAAGTCAATATATCTATCACCATCATGTATATGTCTCTTAGTCGGGTCGGGGTGCGTACCTGCTGGCATACCCCAATTGTTTTGAGAAGTTAATTGAACTGCCTCATAATCAAAGCCGCCATTACCGAAATATGTCATTGGTGTAACTGCTGAGAAGTCAAGCTCTGTCCATTTTGAAAGTGGGTTATTAGGTGCCAAATCACCTGCAACAATAGCCTCTTCGGATTTAAACACCTTACCCATATATGTAACAACACTTCCTTTTTCATAAGCAGCATGATGCCAAAGGTTGAATGAGTACAAACCATCTGCTCTATTTTTAGAAAGGTTATCTCCGGAGATGTGAACAAGATGTATATCAGGTTTTTGTGTTGCATAATCAGGGTCATTAGGGTCTGTAATCTGTCCGCCACTGTTTACAAGCTGTAACCAGTCATTCGTCTGCATGATTTTACCGTCAAGCTCACCACCAAGGTCAGCAGGTTGTATAATATAACCATCAGCACCGTTCCACGTAAAGTAGTGCCCGACTTTAAGCAGTTTCTCTGCGTCAGTCATTGTAGTTAACATACTAAGCAGATCAGTAAGCTGCTTTACACCTGTACCTTGAGTATGAGCATCTTCTGCTACAACACCTTCAAATTTAGCAGATGCAGCAATCCACTCTTTGATACGTTGCTCAGATAATACATCAAGCCAAACATTGTTTAGCTCATCAAAAATCTTTAACTCTTTTTGACCATCTTCCATTGTAACTTGTAATGAGTGGTTAAGTAGATCCATACCCATTTCATCTAAATCACCAATAAGGTTTTTCATATAAACGGGAGACACAACACCTGTAGCATTTTCAAAAACTGTGATAAGTGCTTCCCTGAGTTCGCGTGCGGTTATCTTTTGGTCACAGTTGTCACCAAGTAATCTCATCACTTCAGATTTTACTTCTAAACTATTAAGTCCTGCCATTTTGTTATCCTTTGTCTGTACAAGTACCACAATTTGTAGTACCTTTTGTTGCAACAGTTCTATTTTTAAATGCTGTGCTAAATGCTGGTTTAAATTCCCAACAAAATGCCTCTTTATCAGCAGGTTTTATCATACGCTCAAAGTCACAACCTAAACATAAAGAAAAAGCACCATACCATATTGGCTTACGAGATTGAGTAACCGTAAGCTGACCGGTCAACATCATCATATCACACTTGAAAGCGTGTTGAGCAGGGTCCCATATTGGTTGAACCAGTCCTATAGAAACATCATCCCCTCTCATCGGGTTTTGCTCTATATACCCTTTAAGTAAATTTGCATAATGAGTAGCTTCAAAAGCTGTATTAGCAAACACACTTATTGCTATCTGTTTGACAGATGCATCCATCAATATAATAGCATTACAATAATGACTACGCTGAAACCCATTAGAGGCGTAAGGGACAATAGTATTACGCTGGATTAAAGATAAGTAGTCATTGGTCATGTTCTATGCCGTTGTATCGAAAGTTATTTGTGTACCGGCAGACTCACCATCACCGTTAATCGCTTTAACGTCAACACTGTATGTAGTTGATGCAGTTAGACCGCTTAACGTTTTAGAAAGTGTACCACCAGCCATTGTGAACGGTGAGCCTGTAATTGGAGTACCACCATCTTTAACACTTACTTCATAGTTGTCAACAGCACCACCAGTAGCAGCAGCCCAATTAATCTTACCAGCAACATCAGTGATGTTATCTACAGTGATAGGATCAGTAAAAATAGGTGGGGTTGGAGCAGGGGCAGAACCTCCACCAGCAGCAACAGCAGCGGCAACTAATCTGTGCTCGCACTCCGTTAGACTCTCCCCGTCTTTACGTTGTGAATGAGCATACTCAGTGATAGTTTGATTAGGTGCTTTAGATGCGTGTAGAACAGAAGTCATAGTTGGCATAGGAAATCCTTTTTAGGAGTATTATATCATAGAAAATTAAAATAGGAATACACACATAATAATGTGGTTTAAAGGTTAGTTACATTATAATGTTGAACATAAAGGATATAATATGAAAAAAGAAGATGTAATAGCAATAGCAAAAATGTATGACACACGGATGGAATTTAAAAAGGGTAATCAGTTTGTGTATGTAATGGCTGGTAAGTTAGGGA
>JAGGSM010000057.1 GCA_021159105.1 Candidatus Bipolaricaulota bacterium | reverse complement strand
AGCGTCGCACTGCGGATGCGAAGGTCGGAGGTTCAAGTCCTCTCGGGCGTACCAGATTGAACACTCCACGGCAATGTGAGAGATAGATGATCGACAGGATAAGATGAACGTCATAGACCTTACGCGTGCGCTTGAAAACGGAACGGAATCCTATCCCGGCGATCATGTCGGGTTGAGCTTTGAGCGGCTGGCTCAGGCGGAGAGGGATGGCTACAACTTCTCGTCGTTCACCCATCTGGAGGCTCACTGTGGTACGCACATCGATAGCCCGCTGCACTTCATCGCTGGGGGCACAGATGTTGCTTCTCTGCCGCTGCGGATACTCCCCGCAGTTGTCGTTAGCGTGAACAGCGGCGCGATTGACGCCGCGGCGTTTGCGGATACGGTCGATCTTGCCGGCTGTGCTCTTCTGCTGCGCACTGGATGGGACGGGCGGATTGGAAGTGAGGAGTACTATCGCAGCTCCCCCTACCTGACCCCGGCGGCAGCGCAGCTTCTGGTCGATGGCGGGATCGCACTTCTCGGCATCGACTTTCCCAGCCCTGACCCTAGCGATAGCGAGGACTTCCCCGTCCACCACACTCTACTCTCTGCCGGGATACCGATCGTGGAGGGCTTGGTCGGCCTCGATCGATTGACCGGTGTTACGGGAAGAGCCTACTTTGCTGCCTTTCCGATGAAGGTAGCAGGGATGGAGGGCTCACCCGTGCGTGCGGCAGCGATCGTCATGGACGATCAGCTGTAGCGAGGGCCTCAAGCGTTGGTGTTACTCGCCTCTGGTCAACAGCAGGCTCGGAGTGAAGTCGCGCAGGGTGGACCCGCCGACGAACTCTCGCAACAGGGAATTACCGGGAATCCTCTCTGATGCGTACGGATCGAACCAGCGCAGGAAAGCGAGCAATCGCTCCGCCTCGATCCGCTGGCGCAGGGATCTGATCTGTAGCAGAAGCGGTTCGACGAGGGGCTTGAGCACGGACAGTTCGTAGGCGAGCGCTGAGTTGAACATCACGTCCGCCTGTTCCTGGTAGGGGAAGATGTTCTGTTTCTCTCCACGCCGCACGTTGTCCCACATCTCCAGTGTCTTCTCCGCTGGATAGCCGCGGTAGACGGCGTCGCGCACGATCCGCCTGATCAGGCGGGTGTCGGTGGTGGAGACCCGGTTGTGGCTATCCAGGTTGAGCTGCGTCAAGGCTGAAACGAATATGCGGAAGACTTCCCCGTCGGCGAATCCCTGCAGGAGCTTGGGGTTGAGCCCGTGTATTCCCTCCACGATCAGTAGCTGGTCAGGCTTCAGCTTGATCCTGTCACCCTCCTCTCTCTCTCCGTTCTTGAAGTTGTACCTGGGGAGCGTCACTTCCTTCCCGGACAGGAGCGAGTGCAGCTGTTCCTGGAAGTACTCGATATCGAGAGCGGATAGGGAATCGAAGTCGATCTCTCCGCCGCGTGCCTCCAGCTTCGCACGTGGGATGAAGTAGTTATCCATCCCCAAGGGGTAAGGGTGAATGCCGTTTGCGACAAGCTGCACCGCCAGGCGCTTGGAGAAGGTCGTCTTCCCAGACGAGGATGGCCCGGCGATGAACACAAGGCGATGCTTTGCATCGTGCCTGCGGGCAAGGGTGGAAGCGATCTCTGCGATCCGTTGCTCGTGCAGGGCCTCGGAGACGAGCACGACCTCCTCGATCCTCCCCGAGCGGATCGCCTCGTTCAGCGAAGCGACGTTGCGTATCCCCACAGCGTCGAGCCACTCACCGTACTCGTTGAACACCCGCCGCAGCTCGGTAAACTTCTGCGCTGGAAGGAGGCGAGTCGGATTCTCTCGCCGGGGAAAGCGGAGGATGAATCCATCGGAGAAGCTCTCCAGGGTGAAGGTGTGCAACACTCCAGTAGTCGCCACCATGTACCCGTACGAGTAGTCGGAGAATCCGTTGAGGGAGTAGAGGTGGACATGGTCATCCTGCACGTCCTCCAGCAGGTGAACCTTATCGTGTTCCCCCCGCTCTGCGAAGATCTCTGCTGCCTCGGGGACGGTGGCGCGCAGCCGCTCGATTGGCAGGTCATCGGAGACGAGCCGTCGCATGTGTTCCTTGAGCTTGGCCAACTCCTCAGTGCTGAACATATCGCGTTTCTCCACGCGGCAGAAGTAGCCGCCGTAGGGGACGGAGTAGTCGACGAACACGTGTGCCTCTGGATACAGGTCGTGAGCAGCGACGATCAACAGGAATGACAGGCTGCGGCAGTAGATACGCATTCCATCCGAGTCGGACACGAATATCGGCTCGACGGCCGCGTCCGTCGCCACCGGCCAGGCGAGCTCACGCAGTGTCCCATCGACGATGGCAGCGACAGGAGGGTTGTCGCGATCGGTGTAAGCGGTCCGCAGGAATTCGTTCAGTGGCGTGTCGACCGGGCCGGCGAAGATCCTCCCATCGGGGAGGCTCACCTGCACTCGCTGCCTAGGCTTACCCGGACTAATCTCGTTTTTTCTGTTCGTCATCTGCCTTCCCTCCTTCCGTGTGGAGGAACAACTCTATCTCCTGCCCCTTCTGCTGTCAAACCGAGTCACTTGCCCCTGAAAAGTTTGCCGGTGTGATTACAATACTCCGCCGCAAACCCGCTGTGTATCGAGAGGATCTGCAGGAAGCGCACGCCCCAACGGGAGGGGAATCGCCCCTGCAGGGGATTGAAACCTCTGCAAGGGTGGAGGGTTCCCCGACGGCTACTACCCGATCAGCGGCAGGATGTTTTCGACCACGGCATCGATCGAACGGCGAGCGGCATCGAGCACGCGGTGGGGTGAGGGTTTGCTCTCCCCCCCTCCCCGCAGGCTAGAAGCGGATATCTTGTAGGCCGCTGCCTGCGTCTGCCACAGGGGTGGTATCTCGTTGGGCAGGGTGACATCGTTCATCTGTGCCCAGGCCAGGGTCCATGCGCGAGCCACGTTCTCCACTGCATATCCCCCTCCCCCAAGGGCGAGCCAGGGGAGCTTGAGGGCGCGGATGCGCTTCACGTAGCCCTCGAACATATCAAGGCTCATGGCGAGGCTGGCGACACGATCTCCGATCAGGGCGTCAGCCCCGAGCTGGGTCACGATGACATCGGGAGAGAACCGAACGAGGGCTGGGAAGATCACCTCTGAGAAGACCGCTTCGTACACATCGTCGCGCGAACCGGGGGGCAGGGGAATGTTCACCGCGTAACCCCGTCCTTCATCCTTGCCCGCTTCATCCGGGAAGCCGGTTCCGGGGAAGATCGTGTGCCCGTCCTGATGGGCCGATATCGTCAGCACGCGATCCGTGCTGTAGTAGGCGTGTTGCACTCCGTCCCCGTGGTGGGCATCGATGTCCACATAGGCGACGCGCTTTCCGCCGGCGACGAGAACGTTGATCGCCAGCACGACATCGTTGATGTGGCAGAACCCTGACGCGCGGGCGGGCATGGCATGGTGCAGCCCCCCGGATGGGTTGAACGCGATCGACGCCTCACCAGAAAGGATCTGCCGTGCTCCGTCGATCGACGAACCAGCGACGAGCATCCCCCACTCGTAGACGCCGGGGAAGACGGGATTGTCCGGTGTGCCTAAGCCGTGCGTGAACTGGTTGGGGACCCACATCCCGGAGTCAGCCAGCCTGAGTGCCTCCAGGTAACCGCTGTTGTGGAAAGTGGAAGCCTCTTCCTCCGTCGCCTCGCGCGGCTGACAGACGATCACCCCATCGCGATCGATCAGACCGTAGGCGTCCATGAGGTCGTAGGCCAGCGCGAGGCGATAGGTCTTGAATGGATGGTACTCACCGAAGTCAAATGACAACAGCTTGCGCGGATCGACGATACAGTTGCTCACCTTAACCTCCTGTATGCAGGGATCATACCGCGCTCGCTCGCTGCTAGCAACGGATATGACGTCCCTGGAAGGGACCACCGGCCGGCCCTACAGGTCCCACTTCTGCTTGAAATCGGAGGCATCGATCCCCCACGGGTCACAGCCGAGCCCGATGTACCCGCTCGTGTTCGGGTCGGCCGCCGTCTCGGCGAGGGCGAACAAGGAGCTGTCGATCGCGTACAGGCCAACGTTCATCCCGGCTGAGCAAGAGATCTCGGAGGCGAAGGAGGAATCGACCGGAAGGAGGGCGAGGACGTGATCCGGCATGTCATCGTGATCGGTATCTACAGCAACGATCGATGATGACATCTCCTGTGCGCGCAACAGACTGACATAGAGGATCGTCGTATCCTCGCAGTCCCCCCTCCCATCGACCAGTGTCTCCAACGGGTAGAGGGGGTACTCGAACCCCGGTTGATCGAGGGCGTAGGCGATCCCCCCCTGCACGAAAGCGAGGGCGAACCTGGCAAACTCCGCGTCCCCCCCTCCGATCTTCGCTCGCAGAGCGCGAGCGATGTCGGATATCGTCGGATCATCGAGCGAATCGAGAACGTAGTCGTCGTACTTGTAGGTGCCGACGAGCGGCTGGCGGTACTGTGAGTGATAGCGCTGATAGAGCGATTCCGGTACCAGTATCTCCAGTGCCCTGTCCACCCCGGCATACCGCCAATAGTAGCGGCGGAGGAGCTGCCCCTCCGGTACGGCGAGGACACTTACCGTACCCGTTGTTGAGCCCATCCCTCCCCGATCATCAGTAACGCGCAGCGTGACCACATACTCCCCAGGGCTCGAGTAGGTGTGAGTCGGCCTCACTCCGCTGCCAGTTGTTCCGTCCCCGAACTCCCAGTCATACGATGTTATCTTCCCGTCCGTATCATGAGACGCGTTGGCATCGAACTGAACTGCGAGAGGCGCGTAGCGAAAATCGTTCTGTGGAACGTAGCCGAACGCCCCCGCAGGGAGCAAATTCGGCCCGGTTGGACCGCATCCACCGAGGATCAACAGGACCGCGGCAACCAACAATAGTCCGATAATGTTCTTGTTCATGGCTGATCTCCTCGTCAGTCTTCGGTCCCAATTGGAGCGAAGATGAGGTAGCGGTATTCTACCAGCACTCCAGTCCAAAATCAGCATGCGATCGAGCGGATCCGAAAGGCGCCTTGCTAGGGGATGGTGAGGATACATCTGAGTCATGATGAGGTGGTTGGCCAGCCAACATGCGTTGTGATCTGCACTTTCGTCGTTATGGCCGTTGACCATTGGCCTATTCTGTGCTACCATGCGTGGAGTGTGGGGAGGGCAGTATCATGTACATGATAATCGTTGGGGCGGGAAGTATCGGGCTGAGCCTGATCCAGATCGCCACCAAAGAGAAGAACAACGTGGTTGTGGTCGAATCGAATGTGGAGAAGGCGCGGGATATCAGCAACAAGTTCGACATCACCGTTCTGAATGGAAACGCGACTTTGGCAGAGACACTGCGCGAGGCCGGCTCCGAACGCGCCGACGCGTTGATCGCTACGACGAGCGACGATGCGGTGAACCTGATGGTCGTCTCCATCGCTGAACAATTGAAGATTCCCTCCATCGTCTCGATCGTCAACGAGAAGGCCCACGCGGAGTTCTTCAACCGACTGGGAGCGAATGTGATGGAGAACCCGGAGGAGGTGGTGGCGAACCACCTCTACACTGCTGTGAAGCGTCCGAAGGTGAAGGACTTCACCATCCTCTCGCAGGGGGATCAGGTCTTCCGCATCGCTCTCAAGACGGACTCGACTCTCGTTGGAAAGTCATTCGCTGAATGCATGGATAGGGACATCGTCCCGGATTCCATGACGGTCATCGCCCTGGAACGGCAGGGAGAGAAGGAGATCGTCACTCCGAAGACGATCTTCGCTCCGGATGACCTGTTGACTCTGTTCAGTCTGGAGCGAGCGAGCGACGAGATCATAGATAAACTGACCGGATGATACCCCTTAGTTCGCGTACCTGGCCGGATCTGCGGATCATCATCCGCGATCTCGGATTACTCGTCCCCGTGGTCGGGGTGATGGCTGTCATCTCGCTCGTGGTGCCGTTGGTGTTCAATGAGACATACGCTTTCTATCCGCTGCTGATAACGGCTCTCATCTCCTTTGCCCTCGGTGCGATCCTCTACTTCCCCTTCCGCACCGCTGGGGACGCGAAACTCAAGCATGGGATGATCATCGCCTCCTTCGGTTGGCTACTCGTCGCGGCGCTGGGGGCCCTTCCATTCATCCTCGTTGCCGTGTTTGCGCAGCAACACGGGGTCGCCTCATCGACGCTCCTCTACTTCCGGGACCCGACGAACGCCTTTTTCGAGTCGATCTCCGGCTACACTGGCACGGGGCTGACCATGGCTGCGCGCGCCGATCTGCTGCCGCACACGCTGCAATGGTGGCGCAGTTTCATCGAGTGGATCGGTGGGATGGGGGTGATTGTCCTCATGCTCACCATCATCGCTGGGCCGCAGCCGGGAGCCGCCAAGTACAGCCTCTATTACGCCGAGGCGCGTGGCGAGAAGATCCATCCGAGCATCGTCTCAACACTCCGCACGATGTGGTGGATCTTCCTCTTGTACACCTTCGTCAGCACGATCATCTTGTGGGGGGCAGGGATGCCGATCTGGGACGCGCTCAACACAGCAATGACCGCCATCTCCACCGGTGGGTTCAGCGTCACCGCGAACAGCATCGCCTCGTATCACAGTGTCGCCATCGAGCTCTCTCTGATCCCGATCATGCTCTTCGGTGCGATCAGCTTCGCCGTCCATTACGAGCTTATGCGCGGCAAGGGGCAGACCCTCTGGCAGGACCCGCAGACGCGCTGGGTACTCATCATGATGCTGATGGGATCGCTCTTTCTCACCCTGGAGAACCTGGTCAGCCTGGGGATTTGGCAGTCGCTGCGCGACTCAGCGTTCCAGTTCGTCTCCGCCATGACCTGCACGGGCTTTCAGACGGTCGATATCGGTAGCTGGAGCGCAACGGCGAAGCTCCTCCTCTCCGCGGGGATGGTCTTTGGAGGAGCGGCCGGATCGACAGCTGGCGGCATCAAGGTGATCCGCATGCTCATTCTGTTCAAGGGAGTCGGCTGGCGCTTCCGCAAGATCGTCTCGCCGCAGGGGGCGCTCGTCCCGTTCCGCATCGGACGGAAGGCGGTCGATGAATCGGAGGTGGGACATCGCCTGGAGGATGCATCGCTGATCACCTTCCTGTGGTTGGTCTTCCTCGCCGTTGGCGTGATCGTTCTCCTCCACACAACATCGCCCCAGTTCACCCTGGCGGATGTGATCTTCGAGGTGGCCAGTGCCCAGGGGAACGTTGGCCTGTCAGTGGGGATCACTGGTCCGACGATGCCCACGCTGAGCAAGTTGGCCCTGTCGTTCAACATGTGGATCGGTCGATTGGAGATAATCCCCGTGCTGATGTTCATCCGCTTCCTCTTCTTCGGGGTTCAGTAGCCGCTACGCTAGCTCCTTCCTCCCCTACAGGTATGTTCGCTCCTTGGCGGCTTGCAGCGTCGGTACGAGGAGTTGGCAGATGGAGATCCCAGCCAGACTCGCCAGTTGATCGGCCCGTTGATGAGGACCGAAGATTTCCACCTCATCTCCGGGGGCGACGTTGCGGATATGGCTGACATCGATGATCGTGTGATCCAAGCAGATCTTGCCAACGACCGGGGCGTACTCCCCACGCACGTATACGCGGCCGCAGCCGGAGAACGTGGGAGAAAGCCCAGATCCGTACCCGATTGAGACGACCGCGATTCGTTTTGCCTCAGTGGTGCGGTATGTGCAGTCGTAGCCGACGCAAGCACCGATCGGCAGGTCCTTCACGAAGAGCACGTATGCGCTGAGCTTCGCAATCGGCCTCACCCCATCGATCGACGGGCGTCTCACCTCCGGGTAGCCGTAGAGCAGCGTGCCAATCCGCACCATGTTGAAGGGTGCTGACAGGACGCTCTGCGGAAACTGGATCAGCGAAGCGGAGTTCCCGATGTGGCGAAGTGAGGGGAGGAGATGAGCATCGTCGAGCGCGGCAAGGAGCGTCCGGAAGCGCTTAATCTGCAGCAGGCTGTGTTCCCTTGCCTCGGATGTCTCAGACTCGGCGAATGAAAGGTGGCTAAACACCCCTTCCACGGTCAGATCGCCGACCTGCGATAGCCGCTCGAACAGAGCCACGCCGCGATCCACCCTTGCCCCGAATCTGCCCATCCCCGTGTCCACACTCACCTGTACGCTTGCGCGTCTGCCCGTCCCTCTGGCGCGGTTGGCGATGAGGCGGGCGGAGTCGATGTCACCGATGGAGGGGGTGAGATCTGATTGCAGAGCTCGGTCGATCTCACAGGGAAGGATGGGGGCAAGGAGCAGAATCGGCAGCTTGATACCAGCGGAGCGGATCTCCACTCCCTCATCGACCGTGTCCACTCCCAGATAGTCGATTCCCGCAGCTTCCGCGCTGCGCGAGATCTCCTCGATCCCATGCCCGTAGGCGTCCGATTTGACAGCGAATAGAACCTTCATCCCTCGCGGGACACGGCTTCTGACGAGATCGATATTTTCGATCAGGATAGACAGGTCTACCCTTGCCACCGTCTGAGCCATGCATCCCCCTTCAATCCCCTACAGGGGTGGATTCTCCGCCCCTTGGAGTGTGCTTCTTACAAACCTTCTTGGCACGCCGCATGCTTGCGGCGGTGC
>JAGGSM010000016.1 GCA_021159105.1 Candidatus Bipolaricaulota bacterium | reverse complement strand
CTACGCACCAGTCCTAGGCCCCTGTACGTCGAAGTCTTACAGCTCTTTAACGACGAGCCCACCTAGTATCGCGCCCAGCGGATAGAGCTCGATCAGCCCGGCATTGGCCGCCCTTTCTTTCATGTAGCGGGCGATCTCAGGGCGGTCGCAGACCGGATCGGTGTTCGCCATCACGGCGACCGCTGTGTAGCCGCCGTGCACCGCGGCCGCGCTCCCTGTGTCGATATCCTCCTTCTCCGGGTATCCGGGATCGCGGAAGTGGGCGTGCAGGTCGACGAACGCCGGAAGGAGGGTTCTCCCTTCTCCCGGCAGCACGTCCGCATTTGGTATGCGCAGGTCCGTGCCGATGGCGCGGATCAGTCCGTCCTCTATGTACAGATCACCGTGAAGATCTCTTCCTTCATCGACCAACCTAGCGTCGGTGATCAGCAGCCCCGCGCTCACACCCTGACCCGTTCGCCGCAGTAGGCGCACTCGTACTCCTTCGCCTCCCTGTCAACGAGGACGAAGACTGAGGTTCCCTGTCTCTCGATCGCGATGACGCAGCGCGGGTTCTTGCACTCGATCAACCCGACCACCCGCTCTGGAAGACCGGGGGTGACCTTGCGCGTCACGACGCCGTTTTCGATGTAATCAACGGTGGCATCGGGAGCGAGGAGACCGAGCATGGTCAGGTCGATGTCCAGCGTGTCGGAGATCTTGATGATGTCCTTGCTGCCCATCTTGCTGCTCGCCACGTTCATCAGCAGCCCCACCGGGTAACCGGCGCGGCGCAGACCCAACCGCTCGAACACCTCCAGGCCACGACCTGGTTGTATGTGATCGATGACGATCCCCTCTGTGATACGGTCGACCCTAAGCATCTCCGCCCTCCTTGTCCGAAAGCAGATGGACGATCAGCGCCATGCGCGCGAACATCCCGAACCGCGCTTGCTCGAAGTAGACCGCGCGAGGGTCGGCGTCGATCGCGTAGTCGATCTCGGTCACCCTCGGGAGCGGATGCATGACGATCATCTCCTCCGAGGCCGCCCGCAGCTTATCCTCTGTGAGGATGTACGTGTCGCGCAACCTGATGTAGTCCTCCTCGTTGAAGAAGCGTTCCTTCTGGATGCGGGTCATGTACAGGACGTCGGCTGACTCCAAGCCGTCCTCCATACTCGTTGTCTCCTGAAGCGTCGCCTCCGGGTTTATCTCGTTAACCTCACGCACAATCCGCTCTGGCAGGCGCAGCTCCGACGGGGAGATGAGGATGAACTTGACCCCGGAATAGCGGGCAAGGGCCTTAACGAGAGAGTGCACCGTCCGACCGTAGCGCAGGTCGCCGCAGAAGGCTACAGTCAGTCCATCGAAGCGGCCCTTAAACCTATGTATGGTGAACAGATCGGTCAATGTCTGCGTGGGGTGCTCGCGTGCCCCGTCACCGCCGTTGATCAGCGGGACGGGCGAGTACTCCGCCGCCAGGAGCGCCGCTCCTTCCTTGGGATGGCGCATGACGATCAAGTCAGCGTATCCCCCAACAGTACGTATTGTGTCACCGAGGCTTTCGCCCTTGGATACTGAACTGCTCTTCGCGCTCGCCACACTGATCACTCCGCCGCCCAACCGCAGCATCGCCGCTTCAAACGACAGCCGGGTGCGTGTGCTTGGCTCGTAGAACAGGGTCGCCATCAGCTTGCCGCGACAGCGATCCGTGTAGTCGGATGGAGAATCGATAATCCGAGAAGCGAGAGAGAAGAGGACATCATACTTCTCAGGAGAGAAGTCAAGAGAACCGAGGAAGTGGTTTATGGCCACACCAACCCCCTTAAGTTTTGTTCGGATTATAAGGGAGCCGTATCGATGTGCAAGGGCAATTCATTCCCACTCGATCGTCGCCGGCGGTTTGCTGGTGATATCATAGACCACTCGGCCGATCTCCGGTATCCTGCGGGTGATCCGGGAGGCCACGAAATCCAGGAAGTCATGCGGAAGACGGGCCCAATCCGCGGTCATCCCATCCACGCTCGTCACCGCCCGCAGGGCGAGGATGTAGCCGTAGCGCCGCTCGTCACCGACCACACCTACGCTGCGCACCGGGGTGAGGACCGCCAGCGCCTGCCAGGTTTGTTTATACAGGCCCCATTCCTTGAGCGCGGAGATGAACAGGGCGTCCGCCTCCCGCAGGATACGCAGTCGCTCCGGGGTGGCCTCACCGATGATCCGAATCGCTAGCCCGGGGCCGGGGAAAGGATGGCGCTGTCCAAGTTCGTCCGGAAGCCCGAGCAGAGCGGCGAGCCTGCGTACCTCGTCCTTAAACAGGTAGCGAAACGGCTCAAGCAGATCGAATCCGATATCATCGGGGAGCCCGCCCACGTTGTGGTGGCTCTTTATGCTCGCCGATCCCTCACTCCCGGCAGATTCAATCACATCGGGATAGAGCGTACCTTGGGCGAGCAAGTGAAACGGCCCCCGCTTACGCGCCTCCTCCCTGAACACCCCAATAAACTCGCTCCCGATCACCTTTCGCTTCTCCTCGGGGTCGGTTATTCCGGCAAGGGCGGAGATGAATCGCTCAGATGCGTCCACAGTCACTAGGTTCACCCCCAGCGGCAGGAGTGCCTGTTCAACTTCCTCCCTCTCGTTTAACCGCAGCAGGCCGTGATCGACGAACACCGCGGTATGCTCGATGCCCGCGCGGGTGAGAAGGAGGGCTAAGGTGGAAGAATCAACCCCGCCGGAGACCGCCAGAAGGACACGCTTTTTGCCACCATCGGTGCGCTCCCGCACCTTCGCGATCAACCGCTCCAATGTGCGCTCTGGGGTCCAATCGAGCGGTACACCGGAGATGCGGAGGAAGTTCTCCAATATGACCTTCCCCTGTGGGGTATGCACGACCTCGGGGTGAAACTGCATTCCAAACAGTTGACCATCCGGTGATTCCACTGCGGCGATCGGGTTATCCTCCGTTTCCGCAGTAACGCGCCATTCAGGAGGAAGCTCGACCACAGCGTCGGAATGGCTCATCCATACCTGAGGCTCGGTCTCATCCATCCCGGCGAACAGCGCCCCCGCATGCCTGGTAAGGACGGCACGGCCGTACTCCCTGGTGCCGGTGGGGATGACACGTCCGCCAAAACGCTGCACAAGGTACTGCATGCCATAGCAGATCCCCAGGATCGGTAGATTAAGGTCGAACAGGCGCTCGTCTGGATGAGGAGCGCCCGGCTGGAGCACGGAGGCAGGACCGCCAGAGAGGATCACCGCCTGCGGGTCGTGCCTAGAGATCTGTTCAACGGTCGCTCTTCCGGGAAGGATCACGGAATATGCATGCAGTTCGCGGATGCGGCGTGCAATCAACCGCGTGTACTGTGAACCGAAATCGAGGATGACGACGCTCATCGGATGGGCCTACGTCCTGTCGGAGAATACGATTCCGCCCGTCTCCGGATCCATACTGACGATTGAGACCAATGTGAGCACCGGGCTTTCGTAGCGTGCAAGATTATGCCGTCCCTCACCGAACTCCTTGGCGATCACAAAGGCGAACCCAACAAGGCTCGCACCGCTCTCAATCACCATATCCGCCAGGGCGGTGGAGGTATCTCCACGATAGAGGAAATCGTCGACAATGAGTACGCGTTCACGATCGTTAAGGTAGTCTTTCGAGATGGAGAGTTCCACTGTGGTCCCCTTGGTGGGGGAAACGAGGGAACGCACGTAGGGGCTGTTCATCGTGGAGGCATGCCCCTTCTTGGCGTACAGGGCACGCGCTCCAAGGCGGCGCGCCACCTCATAGGCGACGACGTTTCCCGCTGCCTCCGCGGTGAGAACGCAGCTTACCTGCCTATCGCCGAACTCCTCTGAGATCTGTCGGCCTACCTCTTCCATAAATGCCGGATCGATGCGGTGGTTGAGAAACCCATCTACTCGCAGAAACTCCGGCCCAACCACCGTCCCGTAACGCTGTACCCAGTCCTGAAGCTGCATCTAGTGCCCTCCTTGCCGTGTTCTGTCTGTTGGATGAAGCGATTGTGCCCCAGCAAAACGGTTATTACAACACTGACTTGCTTTTGAAGTTGCACGCGCGATCCGCTGTTCTCGCCGTTCGCGAAACCGGGAAGAGTTCAAACCCCGGGGAAGGAACCTCTCCTTCAACTACTAAAGAAGCAGCTAAGTTTCCCGTCGCCCTTTGTTCTTGATCACTCCGCCCCAGATCTTGCCGTTGGGAATCGTAATTACGATCCCTTCTTCCGTTCGCAACGTCGTCTGAACCAAGTTCATCCCCTCGACGATTCCCGATGCTCCCGACGCTTCAATCTCGTCGCCGACGTCGTAGGGGCGGTAGAGGAGGAGCATAAAGCCCGCCGCGAAGTTGGACAGGGTCTGTTGCATGGCAAAGCCGAGGATGAAGCCGGTCACTCCCAATCCGGCGATCAGCGGTCCAATGTGCACTCCTAGCTGTGCGAGCGCCATGATCAGAACGATCACGGCAATTCCCCAGCGGACTAGTTTGCAAATGAATTGACGTAACAGTTTGGAGAATTCTAATCTTGAGAAGTCCATCAGGCGTCCGGCTACTCGCACCGCAAGAAGTTCAAGCAGCCATCCGCAGAAGAGGATCAATAGTGCCCCACCGATACGCGGGCCAATCTGCGATCCCTGGCCAACAAACCAATTGACGAAGTCGCTCATGTTCCCCTCCTCCTTGATAGACTATCAGGCATTTCCGCGGCTCTCTTGGCGGAGAACCCCATTTCGAACGGACACAAAGTTGCAGCCTAGATAGAAAACACGCCGCCGCAACTCGAGACCTGTACGTATCGTACATGCAATCCTGCTTCTTCACACGCGACAATTGCTTCGTCCGCCGCCCAATAGTGTTCCTCCTCGTCCCACTGCGCGGCCCATCTGCGATGCGCTTCCTCCCGCCCTTTAACCGTGGGAAAAGCGATGTCTCCGATAACCATCCTCCCTCGTTTCGTGAGGCGGTCACGCGAAAGCCTTGTCAAGATGGAGATTTTCGTGGAAAGGTCGAACTCGTGAAACACGTACGCGGACACGATTAGATTAAACCTCTTTCCGTGCAGGAAGTCCAACCTATTGGTAAGACCGCTGTAGACGAACCGCGCATCAGGAACCTTCCTTTGCGCTGCAGCGAGCATCTTGGGTGAGAAATCGATCCCGAGGACCTCGCACCCGAGCGCGGCAAACCGCGCGGCCAGGTTCCCTGTCCCAGTCCCAAGATCGAGCACACGCATCCCTGATTCCACATCCGTCAGGCGTACGATCTCTTCCAACACGTGATCGTACCCAGCAAACGGGAATCCCGCGTCGGAACGTACCTCGTTGTCATAAGATCCCGCCCAACGGTCGAACAACCGGCAACGGTCGATGATCCCGTTCACGGCGTTTGGATCGCGAACTCAGGCTGATGTTCTTCGAGCAAGTCACGCATCGCTTGTGCCACCTCGCGGTGCTCCACCTGTGTATGCTGATCGAGGCGGAGGGCAAAGTAATTGCCCCACGCTTTCCGGTCCCCCATCATCCAGAACTCGGTGTACAACCCGGTCCCTAGGACAGATCGCGCGATCTCCGCCCGTACGCCTGAGGATAGCAACAGCTTGTATACCCGCTCCTCCAATGTGTATGCGAGCTGAAACAGCTGTTCCTGAGCGGCATCTTCTTTCGGAGACCAAAAGCCGAGCGGGACGCGTTTGTCGTCCGTATAGCGCCGGCTCAGCTCCTGATAGCTGAATTGGCGGTGCCGCATCATCTGCCTGGCTATGAAGATCGGGACCTTGACCCGAAAGGTGGCGATGTTCGTTTTGTGCTCCCTTGCAAGGTCCTCCTCGGATGCTTCGGGGTCGTCCTCGTATGTGGAAAGCTCGGGGTCGTTCCGCAGGCTACCATCGATCCCCGGTGTCCTTCCATCGCGGATGAACTCGAACGCCGATGATGGGAGCCCACCGCTCTCGGTCCACAGCCGCTCAACGAGCTTCTTCGCGTCCTTCGGCGGCTTCCCGTAGCAGATGCCTGCCACGGTCGCCACTGCCTCAATACGCGAGTCTTGATTCCAGTTTGCTCGGGAGAAGTCCCAAAGCTCGACCCTCCCAGCGTCCCATATCTCCTCTTCGGCGATCTTCCTTATGTAGTCCACGTTCACCTCGGCAGGGTGACCCCTGGTTGATCCTGATAGATTCCGCCCGCTTCTTTCTCCGCGTACGTCCTCTCCGGCCTTCCCCCGCGGAAGAAGACCACCTGCGCGATTCCCTGTCCAACGTGGAGCCTGATTGGAAGCGGCGATAGGTTCGCCAGTTCGATCGTCAGTACCCCTTTCCATCCCGGCTCGAGCGGGGTCACATTGACAAGGAGCCCACAGCGGGCGTATGAACTCTTCCCCCAGCAGACACCTGCGACGTCGTCTGGTATGCGAAACCTCTCCACTGACTCGGCCAACACCTGCGAGCCAGGTGCGATCTCCAGCGTGTCGGTCGCCTCGATCTCGCGGAAGTGCCCGCGGGGAAAATCGATCGGATCGAGCACGGCGTTGATCCCCCCAATCGGGACGAGAAACTTGCTTCCTAAACGCATATCGTACCCGAAGCTTCCCAAGCCGTATGATGGCTTCCCGGCCTGCTCCGGGACGAACGGAGAGATCATCATCTCTTCCTCGCACAGTGCTCTTATCTCGCGATCATTCAGAATTCCAGCCACGGTTAGAGTCCTCCTTCAACTTTCTTCTAGGTGCAAAGCGCGCCCATTGATAATAGGCTCACAAGTGCATATTCACAAGAGCTATGTTGAGCCAGCCTCAGCCAGTAAATTGGTATTGGTCCTTGACAGCAGTGGAGATATGTCGTAAATTAACGATGTTATGATTCTAGGACAAGCTCTTCATAATTGTTTCCGCAGACGGACGGTGGCTGGATAGGTATCCCGCACCGTACCCCATCTCCCTTTTGAAACCTTTGGTTACGGTCGGGCTTATCCGGCCGATTTCTTTTGCCTACACGAATACTCAAATTCACTACTAAAGGATTTTAGAAGGAGATTACACATGAAAGATATTAAGAAAGTTGTTTTGGCATATTCCGGAGGACTCGACACATCGATTATCGTTACCTGGCTCAAGGAGAACTACAACTGCGAGGTAGTCACGTTCACCGCCGCCCTCGGACAGGATGCGAGCGAGCTAGAAGGGTTGGAGGAGAAGGCGATCGCCACCGGGGCGAGCAAGGCGTACATCATGGACCTGACCGAGGAGTTCCTCACAGACTACGTCTTTCCGACAATCAAGGCCGGGGCGGTGTACGAAAAGGAATACCTCCTCGGCACTTCGTTTGCCCGCCCGCTGATCGGAAAGTACATGGTGGAAGTAGCCGAGAAGGAGGGAGCGGACGCGGTTGCACACGGGTGCACGGGAAAGGGGAACGATCAGGTACGCTTCGAGCTGGCCTTCCAGGCGCTCAACCCTCACCTCAAGGTGATCGCCCCGTGGCGCGATGAGAAGTGGACGATCACCTCGCGTGAGGATGCGCTGGATTATGCCCACGCACACGGGATTCCTGTGGCGATGACCAAGGATTCGTTGTACAGCCGTGATGGGAACATCTGGCACATCAGCCACGAGGGAGGGATCCTGGAGGATACGTGGAACGAGCCGGAGGAATCCATGTTCCAGCTCTCCGTTTCTCCTGAACAGGCTCCCGACACGCCTCTGTACCTGGAAATCGATTTTCAGCAGGGCGTCCCGGTGGCGATCGACGGAAAGGAGATGGGCCCGGTCGAACTGGTCATGCACCTCAACAGCGTTGGTGGCGCACACGGAGTTGGAAGGATCGACATCGTGGAGAACCGCCTGGTGGGGATGAAATCGCGCGGAGTGTACGAGACCCCGGGAGGGACGATCCTCTACGCCGCACATCAGGGGCTGGAGAGCATCTGCCTGGACAAGGAGACCGCGCACTACAAGGAACTTGTGGCGGCAAAGTACGCCGAGCTGGTCTACAACGGCCAGTGGTTCACCCCGCTGCACGAGGCGCTGGATGCGTTCGTCGACAAGACACAGGAGACGGTGACCGGCACCGTCAAGCTTAAGCTGTACAAGGGGAGTTGCAGCGTGGTCGGGCGCAAGTCACCGTACAGCCTGTACCAAGAGGAGTTCGCCACCTTCGGTTCCGACGAGGTCTACAACCAGGCCGACGCCACCGGGTTCATCCACCTGTTCGGGCTTCCTCTCAAAGTGAAGGCGCTCCTCGATATAGAGAAGGGAGCGGGTCAGCCCGTCGCGGTGGAGGCGAAATGACACTGTGGGGAGGGAGGTTCAGCGGCCAGCCGGACGCGGCGATGCGCCAGTTGAACGACTCGTTTCGCTTCGACCAACGACTATACAAGGCCGACATCAAGGGGAGCGCTGCCTACGCGGCGGCGCTCCAGAAAGCAGGAGTGATCGAACCTGAAGAGAGCGCCTTGCTCATCGAAGGGTTGAAGTTGGTGCTGGCCGAGTTCGAGGATGGCACGTTCCAGCAAGCGCCCGAGGATGAGGACATCCACACTGCGGTCGAGCGACGCTTGGAGGAGGTTGTGGGGCCGGTGGCGGGAAAGCTGCACACCGGCCGCTCCCGCAACGATCAGGTGGCGACCGACCTCCGCCTCTACCTGCTCGACGAGATTGCGACGTTGAGCGTGCAGCTTAAACGGTTGCAGGCAGCGATCGTGGATAGGGCAGAAGAAGAGATCGATGTGATCATGCCCGGGTACACGCACATGCAGCACGCT
>JAGGSM010000289.1 GCA_021159105.1 Candidatus Bipolaricaulota bacterium | reverse complement strand
GCAACCCCGTACTCGCCTAATTTATCCGTGTTCTTATAGTAATAAGTAAATGTGCCCTTTTCCGTAGTTTCTACCTGCTCTTTATCCTCAACGTCACCGGGTTTAAAGACTCCAATATCAACTACAGATCCGGGCTTAAATCCTTGCCCATAGACGGTCACAGTTGCCCCAGGGGGATATACACTCTGATCGGTCGATATTGCTGGCTCAGCCTGAGCCAATATCGGTACCACCAAACCCAGTAAGAGAATTACAAAAACCAACCAACTCCACTTCTTTGTCATCATTCCTCCCTCCTTGCCCTTCAATTCTCGCTTGCCTGCGTGCGTAGCGCCGAGAGTAGCGTCTCTTCTTCGATGAGACCAAGCGTCGTCAGGACCTCGCCGAGGAGCTCTCCTTTGCCTCTCTGCTCCTGCTCGGCGAGGGCCTGCTGTAACTGTTCCTGATCGAGCACTCTCTGCTCTACCAGCAACTCCCCCAGCCTCTTACCCTTTGCCCCGTTACGCGCTTCCCGAATCCTCTGCCTCATCTGCTCAAGCGCTTTGTCGTACCACTCACGAACCGACATCGGAATCCCGCGCGCATCCTCAACCGCATACTCCTTTCGAACCTCCTCAAACTCCAGCACAGCCGTCTTCTCCGCCACTATCACCCCTCCTCAAAAGCAAAACGCTCCCTGCACTCAAGGAGCGTTTCAAATACAACTCAACAATACAAAGGCTACCAACATCGGTTCTCACTCCCCGACCCTGGCAGCCCGGCTTTCTAACCGAGATCCGTGGCTTTGTGCCCCTACCTTACAGCAGGTTTACCTTTTTCAGAGCCTAGACAAGACTACGTGTCAGTAAACAAACTACCGACAACAAGGTATTCTACTTCTATCATGATTTGCCGTCTACTCTCGCTGTTAATCCTTGACATGCTGTTAATATCGCATTAGACTAACACCGGCAAGTAAGTGTTAATTTCCGGGGAGGGAAGAGACCATGTCAAGACAAAAACATCTAGTCCTTGACGATGATGTGCACGAGATCCTCAAGGAGAGGAAGGAACTTACAGGTTCCTCCATCAAGGACATCGGCAACTCCGTCCTCCGTGCCTCCATAGAGAGTGTCTTCCTGGGTGACATCGTTGCGAGGGTTCTGATCGACAAGGGATTGGTCTCTGCGGAAGATCTTGAGCTTGCTCTGCAAGAGGCCGCCGCGAAGCTTCAGGCGAACCATGCAACTCTGAAAGTCCCAATTGAAACGACGAAGAAAGGGACGCTCATATCCGGGAGCCTGGAGACTAGACAGCTGTTCCGCCGCTCCGACGGCGCCTTCCAGGTGTTGGAATCCTGGACTAGGGACTCAAGGGGACTGCCCATGGAAGCGCACAGACACGACGCAGATGAGTTCTTCATTGTCCTACAAGGGAGAATACTCGTCACCATGGCGGGGGTTCCGCATACCATGCGCCCGCTGAACATCCTCCAGGTTCCACGCAGTATCGTTCACAGCGTCAAGCCAATTGGCGCTGACTGTCATCTGTTGGTGGTCCTCGTTCCGGCCGTCCCCGAATACTTCGGGAGCTGATCACAATCTGTCTTGTCGGTTTGTTTTGCACTCGTGGCATCAATTCCATAGAATAGCAGCAAGTTAAGAACGAGGGGGAAAAGAGGATGGGCAAGCAAGAGGTACTGAATAGCACGCTCAAGCAGATAAAGAAGGCATACGGTGACGGGGCGATCATGTGGCTTGGGGATGGGGCGCAGGTGCTGCAGGTGGAGACAGTCCCCACCGGGTCACTCGCGCTGGATATCGCGCTCGGTGTTGGAGGTGTCCCTCGCGGTCGGATCATCGAGATCTTCGGAGCAGAATCGAGTGGAAAGACGACGCTCGCCCTGCACTTGATCGCCGAGGTGCAGAAGCGCGATGGCACTGCAGCGTTCATCGATGCTGAGCACGCAATCGATCCGAAGTACACGCGCGCCTTGGGCGTAGACCTCGATCACATCCTCCTCTCGCAGCCAAATTCTGGTGAACAGGCGCTTGAGATTACAGAGCAGCTCACTCGCAGTGGCGCGGTGGATATCATCGTCATCGACTCGGTCGCCGCCCTCGTCCCAACAGCGGAGATCGAGGGGCAGATGGGCGACTCGCAGGTGGGGCTGCAAGCACGGCTGATGAGCCAAGCGATGCGCAAGCTCTCTGGCGCCATCTCGCAATCGAAGACGATCGTCGTGTTTACAAACCAGCTGCGATCGGTGATCAGTGGGAGCCGCTTCGGGCCATCGACAACCACCTCTGGTGGCCGCGCCCTCAAGTTCTACGCCTCCATCCGGTTGAACATGTGGAACTCAGGGCGAATCGAGGAGGGTACGAACCAGGTGGGGACACACGTGAACGTGCGCGTGGTGAAGAACAAGGTCGCCCCGCCGTTCAAGGAGGCTACCTTCGACGTGATCTACGGCAGGGGGATCGTGCGATCGCGTGATTTGATCAATACGGGTGAGGCGCTGGGGATCATCTCGCGCAGCGGATCGTGGTACTCGTTCGGCGATAACCGCCTCGGACAGGGGATCGGCAACAGTGCCAAGGCACTGGAAGAGGATCCAGCACTGGCAGATCAGATCGAAGCGGCGATTCGTGAGAAGGCTGGACTGAACCAGCCGACCACACCGCAGAAGGAGGAAGAGGAGGCAGCAGACGCCTCGTGAGCCCTGGCAAGCGCTGATGCGCCTGCTCCGCTACCGTCCGCGGAGCGTCGCTGAGACGAGAGAGCGCCTTCGCTCCCTTGGCTTCACGGATCAGGAGATCGATAAGACGATCTCCACCGCTGAAGCGGCAGATCTCCTAAACGATGAAGCCTTCGCTAGGCTGTGGGTGGAGGACCGATTGCTGCACCACCCTCTATCCCGGAGGGCCATTCAGCAGGAACTTGCCGAGAAGAAGATAGATCGAGAGACGATCAATGCGGCGCTGGAAAGGCTCTATCCCGCAGAGAAGGAGAAGGAACTCGCGCTCGAGTTGGCACAGGCTCGCATGGCGAAGTACGCCAACCTGGACAGAAATCGAGCGATGCAGCGGACAATCTCCTTTCTCACGCGGAGAGGGTTCTCTTTCTCGCTTGCAAGAACTGTCGTCAGGAGCCTGAGCGGAGGACGAAATGACTGAATCTCGTGTCGGCCTAGGGATCGACTTTCATCGCTTTGCCGAAGGGAGAGCGTTGGTAATAGGTGGGGTCACGATCCCACACGCGCGCGGTCTCCTCGGGCACTCCGACGCGGATGTCCTCACACACGCCATCTGCGATGCTCTGCTCGGCGCGGCCGGACTCGGGGACATCGGAACGCACTTCCCTGATACTGACGAACGCTACCGCGGGATATCCAGCCTCACGCTGCTGAAAGAAGTGCTGTCTTTGATAACAAGCAGAGGCTGGTATCCGATAAACATTGATGCCACGCTGATCGCTCAGGAGCCGAAGCTGACGCCGCACTTCAAAGCGATGAAGGACGCGCTTAGCGAGGTCTTGGATCTTCAACCCGGCTCGATCGGCCTCAAGGCGACAACGAGCGAGGGGATGGGCGCGATCGGGCGGGCCGAGGGGATCTCCGCCTTCTGCGTTGCGCTCGTTCAGCGCGACTCTCAGTGAAACAGCTTGATGATGTCTTGGTAGGTGATAAGGAGCATCAGCCCGATCAGGATGAAGAATCCAATCAGATGCACCATCCCTTCCTTCTCCGGCGGGATCGGCCGGCCCCGCACCACTTCATACAATGCGAATGCAGCGCGGCTTCCATCGAGGGCGGGGAAAGGTATCAGATTGAACAGTCCCAAGCTGAGGCTGAGATACGAGAAGATCTGCAGGAAGATCGACGGTCCCTGTCTGAACCCCTCACCGAGGAGATTGGCGATCCCTACCGGCCCAGCGATTGCCTTGCTCGCCGCGATGCGGCGCGTGATCACATCGCGCAGCCCGCTCACCATCATGTTTATATAACCGGCGAATTGCCCAGCGCCAAGCACGATGCCCGAGGCGAACCCTGGTCTGCGCACCACAATGCCCGTGTCAGCAAAGCCTATGCCATCGATCAGCGAGGTAACTTCATAACCGGAGCTCGGTATGCTCACATCCAGTTGCGCGCCTCCGCGCATGAGCGTCAATGGGATGGAGTCGCTCGGGAGGAGCGCCCCGAGGCGATCGACAACTTCCACTCCGGTGATCACTGGCTCTCCACCGACCGCGACGATCCGATCGCCAGCGGTTATCCCTGCCCTTCCAAAGATCGACGATGGATCAACCTGCGAGAGCTCATTGGTGTACGTGGTAGTGAGGAAGTATGCCCCAACGACGTAGCGGTCCTCATCATGGAGATACTGGGGGGTGATCGCATAGGTCTTCACCTCCCCGTCTCGCTCGATTCGCACACTGACCGGGCTGCCTGCAGCGCGCTGAACTATCCTTGCGAGCGACTCGATGCTGTAGACTGGCTGATCATCGATCGCAAGCACAACATCCCCCGGCCGCAGGAACTGCTCCGCTGGCTCTCCTTCAACAAGCCCGGCCACCTGCAGTAGAGGCATGCCAAACCCCCACAGCACAAGCAGGATCACGATCAGCGTTGTTAGCAGATTGGCCGCTGGTCCAGCAAGGCTGATCAGGATGCGCACCCAAGGGGGCTTGCTGTACAGAAGGCGATCCGTGGGAATGTCCTCGTTCTCCTCCTGGCGGTCCTCCCCAGCGAGCTTTACGTAGCCGCCGAATGGAATCGCGCGCAGGGAGTAGCGCGTCTCACGTCTCTGAAAGGACAGGATCTTCGGCCCGAAACCGATGGCAAACTCGTGCACGTACACGCCGGTCAGCTTGGCCGCGAGGAAGTGCCCCCCCTCGTGCACACCAACAAGGATGAGCAGCGTTCCAGCAAATATGAGAACAGTCGTCACGTAATCTCCTTCCAGCGTATGACAAGCACCCGTCGCGTTTCCGCATCTACCCGCACCGCATTCGACAATCTCTGTCCAACTACCAAGATTATACGCTTCTCATCGCACAGAAGCGCGGTGGTGTCTCGTTCGGAGAGTGGAACATGAGAGTCAATCAGGAAGTCCTTCAGTTTCTTCGTTCCGCAGAGACCAAGGGGCGAGAAGCGATCTCCGGGGCGTCGCGTGCGCAGGGTGAGCGGGAATGAGACCTTGTCCGCATCCGCGATCTCAACGTCTTCACCGGCCCCTTTGAGGGACATGAGATCCTTCTCCCATGGGACGAGCTCAAGGTTGAGTGCGATCCCAAACGACGGAAACTCGCTCTCTCCGAGGGGTACGTCTCGTGTGGGGAGCGCGGACGGTCTTGCGAGGCGAGAGGTGAAGAGGAGATCCCCTCCCTGCACGCGCGCGCGAAGGTGTGGAAGGTGGATCTCGCCGTGGGCACGCGACGAGATGACCAAATGGCACAGCGAATCGATGTGCTGCTTAGTGATCCCCTGCAGATCTCCATTGACTTGCTCCAGCCCCCGCCGCAGCAGACCGCGTCTCACCCCAACGGATACATGTGCCAAGTAGTCACGCTTCAGGCGGAGTGTCCCGCGTGTATGTTCGATCAACGCCTCCCGCCATGGCGAGTCGAGAAGCTCTAAGAACGCATCGTGTTCCTCTCTTGCAATCCGCGCTGTGCGCGACAGGGCTGCGATCAATCTTGGATTCAGATCCTCCATGATAGGGATGATCCTGTGGCGGATGCGATTGCGCGTGAACGCTGTGTCCGCATTCGAGCGGTCCTCTCGCCAGGCAAGATCGTGCTCGCGCGCGTAGGAAACGATCTCGGCGCGTGTGACATCGATCAGCGGCCTGATCAGGGGGAGATTGACCGGCCTGATTCCAACCAGTCCAGCCACCCCGGCACCGCGGATGAGGTTGAACAGCATCGTCTCAGCAAGGTCATTTGCGTTGTGGCCGAGGGCGATCTTCGTCGCGCCAACCCTGGTCGCTGTCTCGCGCAAGAACCTCAGGCGAACCGCTCGCGCCGCCTCCTCAATCCCCATCCTCTTCTGCTGAGCCAGTGCGCGCACATCGCGTGAATCGCTGACAAGTTGCAGCCCATGCTGCAATGCAAGCTGCCTCACGAAACGAGCGTCCGCGCGCGATTCGTCACCGCGCAATCGATGATCGAGATGCGCTACGACCAGCTTCAGATTGTAATCGGGGGCCAGACGAGTCAAAAGATCCAACAGGACAACCGAGTCCACACCGCCGGACACAGCTATGAGGACTACGTCACCCTGCCTGAGCATGGAGTATGAATCGATCGTGGCTCGCACTTTCTTCAGCATCACGTATCGATTGTGGGGCCAGACGCGCGCGAAGTCAACGCACGTCGCCCGAGGTTTGGATTGAAAGATAGAACACATGCAAGATGATTCAGTAGGAGAGGGAGCAGAGGACGACTGTTGTAAGTAATCGCTCAATGATTCAATCTCTCAATCCAAGGCCTTGTAGAAACTTGGTCGGCGATCAGCGAGGCGATCGTTAAGCGGGTTGAGCGACTTATCCGATGCCAGCGCTGGATCGATCTCAACCACCGCCGCCCTCTCCTCCGTTGGAGAAAGGGAGACGAGAATCTCGCCGCTTGGTGAGACTATCTGGCTCTCCCCGGTGAAGTGGAGCGTTGTTTCGGTGCGCGCTTCATCGCCAACCCGGTTGGCCGTCGCTGTGAATACCCCGTTCTCCAGTGCGCGCACACGCATCGTAAGCTGAGCATAGAGAGGCATCACCAGGTTTGCCGGGTGAGCGATCACCTGCGCTCCAGCTACAGCGAGCGTCCGCGCCGCCTCGGGGAAGAAGTGATCGAAGCAGATCATCATCCCCACTCTTGCCATTCCGATATCTGCCACCGGAAGCGGCAGGTTACCAGGAGAGAACAGTTCCTTCTCGTGGAAGAACAAGTGCAGCTTGCGGTAGCGTGCCACAAGGCCGTCCGGACCGACGAGGACAGACGAGTTATAGACATTCTCATTGTCGATCTCGGGAAGCCCTGCGCAGATAAAGGAGTCAAGGTCGCGGGCAGCATCGATCAGCCGTTTGGTCGTCGGGCCATCAGGGACGGGCTCAGCGTACGACCATGCCTCCGCTCTTGATCTGAACTGGTAACCCGTGGCGAACAGCTCCGGCAGGATCCATAGATCGCTTCTGGCCTCACCGATGAGCGCAAGGGCCCGCTCGATGTTTTCATCGACCGCGCCGAACTCCGGCTTCGTCTGCACAATACCGATCCTCATGTTCAGATGATACTCCCTCCTGAATGTAGAGGCGAGAAGAGAGAGCAGCCGTGCCTGAGCGCCAACTCCCGTCCTCATAGCGTTGGCGGCCGCTTTTATGTCGCTATGTGCGCTCCTCCCGCGCCTGGCCCCTTGTATTTTTGCCGCTGTAGGAGAAACTTATACTTGTGCAAGGCTTTCCAACACCAGCCTTGAGATCAATTACAACGGGATAGCACTCACGCAGTACATGTGAAGCGCTCCTCCGCTATCAAGCTAAAGCGATAGGATTACCGTGTGACTAGCTGAGTGCAAGTCACCTACTTACCAAGGAGCATCTAGAGTGACAGACAAGATTGCAGAAAGGGTTTCCAGGGTACTGTTCTCCGCGGAACAGATTGAGCAGCGGGTACACGAGGTCGGAAAGCAGATCTGTCTTGACTACACCAACGGGAGCGCGAAGGACCCGAAGCAACGTCCGCCTCTCCTCGTCTGTGTCCTGCACGGGGCGCTGGTATTCATGGCCGACCTGGCGCGACAGATTCCGACCGAGGTTGAATACGATTTTATCTCCGTCTCCTCGTACGGCAACGGCACGTCTCCCGGTGCGGTTCGGCTCGTCAAGGACCTAGAGCGCCCGATCGAAGGGAGGGACATACTGATCGTCGAGGATATCGTGGATACAGGCTACACAATCGACTATCTCAGGCGAGGGTTCGCCGCCCGCCGCCCCGCCTCGATTCGCATCTGCAGCCTGATCGACAAAGTGGCACGGCGCGAGACGGATGTGCAGGTGGATTACGTGGGCTTCCCGTTGCAGGAAAACGCATTCATCGTTGGCTACGGGATGGACTATCAAGAACTGTACCGAAATCTGCCGTTCATCGGCGTGCTAAAGCCGGAATTCATCAAATGACGACGCCATTCTACACAATCGGAATCGAAAGCTCGTGTGACGAGACTGCCGTTGCTATTGTGAACGGCGAGAGAGAACTCATGTCGAGCCTCATCTACTCGCAAGCACAGATGCACGCTCGCTACGGAGGCGTCGTCCCAGAGGTCGCCTCGCGAGATCACTTGCGAAAGCTGCCGTACCTCGTTCGTGATGCGCTGGCTGAAGCAACGATCGATATGGAGGATGTCTCACTGGTCGCCGCGACCTACGGGCCGGGGCTGGTTGGGCCGCTCCTCGTGGGGCTGTCCTACGGTAAAGGGATGGCGTTCGGCCTGGGGGTGCCGTTCATCGGCGTGAATCACCTCGAAGGGCACATCTTCGCTCAGCGCCTTTCGGATACGGAGATCGAGCCGCCGTTCATGGGGCTGATCGTCTCCGGTGGGCACACCAGCCTGGTCGATGTTGCCTCCTACGGCGAGTATCAACTTGTGGGGATAACGGTGGACGATGCAGCCGGGGAGGCATTGGACAAGGTAGGGAAGATGCTCGGCATCGGCTATCCGGCTGGCGCGGAGATCGATCGGCTAGCATCCCAAGGCAATCCTACCGCGATCAACTTTCCTCGTCCGATGTCCGCCTCACCCGGCTTCGACTTCAGCTTCGCCGGCCTCAAGACAGCCGTCCTCTACCATCTGCGAAAGCACCCTCGCGAGAGGAAGGAAGACGTCGCGGCATCCTTCCTGGCGAGCGTCGTTTCCGTCCTCACCAAGAAGTCACTCGACGCAACAAAGAGGTATCACAGAGAAAACCTCGTCGTAGTCGGGGGCGTGGCTGCCAACTCGCACCTGCGTGAGCGCATGCAGACGGATGGCAAGCAGAAGGGGATCCATGTCATCTTCCCAGCGATCAAGTACTGCACTGACAACGCCGCCATGATCGCCGCAGCGGGGGCGTACCATCACCTTGTGTTGCGCGAATCGCACCCACTGTCGCTCGGCCCACAGCCGTCCCTCTCGCTATGAGAGACTCACGTAAGCAGCGTAAGCAGCACGGTCATCGTCACCAGGTTTCCCACCGTTGTCAG
>JAGGSM010000025.1 GCA_021159105.1 Candidatus Bipolaricaulota bacterium | reverse complement strand
CCATCTACTAGGTTCTGCCTGGGCCGTGGAGGGGAGACCCTCCCGGCCCTGCTTTTGTGCTATCATGAAAATGTGAGCACTAACACACACTCAACACATACGGTGATGCCATGCCTGATCCACTAGTGAGAACAGTCCGCCTAGCAAAGGAGTTTTCCGGAGTGCGCGTCCTCAACGATATCAACATCGAGATAGAACGGGGAGAGGTGTTCGGAATTATCGGGGAGAATGGAGCGGGCAAGTCGACCCTGATTAAACTGCTCAACGGAACGCACGTGCCGACCGAGGGGGAGATCTTCTTCAACGGCAAACGGGTTCGCCTGAACACGGCTGTAGCAAAGAAGCTTGGTATATCGACCATTCCGCAGGAGTTCAATCTCGTCAACGATCTCAATGTGTACGAGAACATCTTTCTCGGTAGGGAGTACAGACGCAAAGGGGGGCTCCTCGATCATCGCCGCATGAAGCAGCGCGCAAAGGAGCTCCTGCAGAGTTTGCAAGCAGATGTATCTCCTACGATGAAGATCGATACATGCAGCGTCGCCGAGAAGCAGATGGTCGAGATCGCGAAGGCGGTCGCCTACAACTCTAAGCTGCTGATCATGGATGAACCAACGACTGTACTAACACCGATTGAAATAAACATCCTGTTCGATCTCATCCATCGGCTCCGTGAGGACGGGGTAACGATCATATACATCTCCCACAAGCTCAAGGAAGTGCGGCAGGTCTGCGATCGGGTCATGGTCCTGCGCGATGGCGAGTTTGTCGGGATCGACAAGGCTTCGGATATCGACGAGCACGAGATGGCGAACAAGATGGTCGGCCGTGAACTGGAGCAGATCTTCCCACCGAAACCGACCCCGACAGATGCCGTTGTAATGAAAGTGGAGAACCTCTCCGTCCCCGGCCTTCTGCACGACATCAGCTTTGATCTGCACAAGGGAGAGATACTCGGTTTCGCTGGATTGGGGGGAAGCGGGCGCACGGAACTGGCAGAGACGATCATCGGGATTCGCAAGAAGAGCGCTGGAACGCTGTTCATAAACGGCAAGAAGAAGAACATCAAATCCCCGAGCGACGCGATAGCAAACCACATCGCTTACCTTCCTGAGGATCGGCAGGGAACGGGTGTTCTCGTCGACTTCTCTGTGACGAACAACGTCACATTGGGGTCGCTCAAGAAGTACACTCACATCATCATCAATCACCGCAAAGAGGCCGATCAAACCCGCAAGTACGTGAAGGAGTTCGACATCCGCACTCCGTCTCTCAAGACGAAGCTGCGGTTCCTGAGCGGAGGGAACCAGCAAAAGGTCTCCCTCGCAAAGAGCTTGGATTCACAGCCGGAGATCTTCATCTTCGATGAACCAACCAGAGGGATAGACATAAACGCGAAGATGCACATCTTCTCATTCGTACATGACCTTGTTGAGTCCGGAATATCATGCATCTTCATCTCTTCGGAACTGGAGGAGGTCATTGGAGTCTGTAACCGGGTGATCGTAATGAGGGAAGGACGGGTGGCCGGAAATCTGACGGGAAGCGACATCAACGAGGAAGAGATTATGCAATTGGCAACCGGAGTAAAACAGGGGGTTGCAGTATGAACCAGAAGAAGATGAGCGCTGTTGGACTTGGCGCGCGGACCTTGGCCGGATTGAAGAAGATCGAGATGGACAAGTATGGCCCCTTCCTCGCTCTCCTTGTGCTATTCGCCATTTCAGCCCTGGCAAGCCCGTACTTCCTTCGGCCGCGCAATCTGACCAACATCCTGCGCCAGGTCTCCTACACTGGGATCATCGGGCTGGGGATGACCTTCGTCATCATATCCGGGGGTATCGATCTCTCAGTCGGCTCCATGCTCGCACTCGTAGGCGGAATCGGTATCATGCTCCTGAACTATCTCGGTGGTGGCGTCGGAGCGATCATTGCCGTCTTCTTCGCCTCAATAGTGGTGGGCGCGTTGGCTGGCGCGACGAATGGTTTTGCCATCACCAAGGGGCGCGTGGCCCCGTTCATCGTCACCCTCGGGACAATGTCCATCTTCCGTTCGCTAACTCTGTTCATCAGCAACGCCGGAGAATTCCGTTCCCACAGCAGCCTCTACCCAAGTGTCGGAATGGGCTACTTCCTCGGGCTGCCAAACCCTGTCTGGATCTTTCTCATCCTGACCGGACTGTTTCACGTGGTTCTGTATCACACACGCTTCGGCCGCTACGTCAGCGCAGTGGGCTCCAACGAGCGTGTGGCTGTCTACGCGGCGATCAAGAGCACCTGGATTAAGTTCTACACCTACGCCATCGTCGGAGCAACGGTCGGCATCTCGGCGGTGCTCCTCTCCTCGCGCCTCAATTCCATCAGCTCAACGAACGCTGGAGCTGGCTATGAACTGGATGCGATCGCAGCCGTGATCATCGGGGGGACGAGCCTCTCCGGAGGGAGCGGCTCCATCATCGGCACCCTAATCGGGGCGCTCATTCTGGGAATAGTGAACAACATGCTGAACATGCTCGGGGTATCGCCGTACCTGCAAGGGACGGTGAAAGGGATCGTTATCATCGGAGCGGTCCTGATTCAGCGAAAGGGAAAGCGCCTGTTCTAGTTGTTACTGGCAAGGCTTCGAAAACCGTTGACAGAAGAGGAGAGTGGCTGGCATGTCAGCCCAACAGAGGAAGAGACCTAACGGGAATAGAATGATCACGATGAAGGAAGTGGCGGAACGCGCTGGCGTGTCCATCACCACAGTATCTCACGTGATCAACAAGACTCGCTTCGTCAGTGACGAGCTGGCAAGACGGGTCAATCGGGCCATCGAGGAATTGGACTACCGGCCGCATCAATTGGCTCAGAGCCTGAGGCGCGGGAGGACGCAGACGATAGCCGTTCTCGTCTCAGATATCGTCAACCCGTTCTTCCCTGAGGTAGTGCGCGGAGCGGAGGACTCAGCCAAGGAACATGGTTACAGCCTGATTCTCTGTAACACGGATGAGGATCCACAAACGGAGAGTTTCTACGTTTCGCTGATGATCGATCGCAGGGTCGATGGGTTCATCATCGCTCCCTCCATGGCTGCGGAGGGATCACTGCTCTCACTCATCAAGAAGGAGATCCCGCTGGTTGTAATCGATCGTCCGATGGAGAAGCTGTCCATAGACCAGGTCTACTCGGACAACATCGATGGAGCGTACAAGGCAACGAAGTACCTTCTGGACCTGGGACACAAGCGGATAGGTCTGATAATGGAGCTTGAGGGGATCAGGAGCTTCGATGATCGAAGAATCGGCTGGGAGCGGGCTCTCAAGGAACATGGCCTCTCTGCCATCTCGGAACTCGTGCAACAAGCGGGACTCGAAATTGAGGGGGCAGCGGAGGCGGCCAAGTACCTGGTGGAGGGTCCAGCGCAGGCAACGGCGATCTTCGCCACTAACAACCTGATGACCCTCGGCGTCCTGCGCTACATGAAGACGCACAAGGTTGCGTGTCCGAAGGATCTCTCTCTGGTCGGGTTCGATGACCCAGAGTGGGCAGCAAGCTTCAATCCCAGCATCACCTCCGTTGGGCAACAGAGCTACGAGATGGGATACAAGGCGTGTGATCTCCTCGTTTCCCGCATGCAGGAGAGAACATCGGAGTCCAGGGCCGTACACCTGAACTGCCAACTGAAGATCAGAGAATCGTGCGCACCACCAAGGGCCAAAACGAGGATGACTTGACAGCAAACGGAGACAGGAGAAGGAGGGAAAATAGATGGCAAGACCGATCACGCTATTCACCGGACAATGGGCGGATCTGAGCTTCGAGCAGATCTGCGAAAAGGCAGGACAGATGGGCTACGACGGGCTGGAGATCGCTTGTTGGGGAGACCACATGGACGTGGCTCAGGCCGCAAGAGACGATGCGTACATTGAGAAAAAGAAGGAAGTGCTGGAAGAAAACGACCTTCAGACCTGGGCCCTCGGGGCACACCTTGCTGGCCAATGCGTCGGGGACCTCTACGATCCCCGCTTGGACAACTTCGCACCGAAGAACCTGGCGGGAAAGCCAAACGAGATCCGTGAATGGGCGATAGAGCAGATGCTACTCACCGCGCAGGCGGCCGCGCGGATGGGTTGTTCGGTAGTGACCGGATTCATGGGATCTCCGATCTGGAAGTACTTCTACTCCTTCCCGCAGACGACGGAGCAGATGATCGATGAGGCGTTCGAAAGAGTCGTGAAGCTGTGGACGCCGATCCTCGACGAATTCGATAGGAACGGCGTCCAGTTCGCCCTGGAGGTTCATCCAACTGAAATCGCGTTCGACTACTACACCACGCAGCGCCTGTTAGAAGCGTTCGATCACCGCCAGACACTGGGACTCAACTTCGACCCCAGCCACCTGTTATGGCAGGGGATAACGCCGCACGTCTTTCTGCGCGACTTCGCACAGCACGTCTACCACGTGCACATGAAGGACGTCGCAGTAACGCTCGATGGAAAGGCCGGTCTTCTCGGGTCGCACCTTCCATTCGGAGATGTCCGTCGCGGTTGGAACTTCCGCTCGCTCGGACACGGCGACGTCGAGTTCGAGGAGATCATCCGTGAGCTGAACGCGATGGGGTACTCGGGCCCCCTCTCCGTAGAGTGGGAGGATTCGGGGATGGATCGGGAGTACGGGGCACAGGAAGCGTTGGAATACTGCCGCAGCATCGATTTTCCGGTGTCGCAAGTGGCGTTCGACGATGCGAATGAAGGACTAGCTGCACAGCGAGAAAGGAGGGCAGACAATGGACAAGGAAGTGGGTTTCGTCGGTCTTGGCAGAGTAACGGGCGCGGATGCAAGCACAGCAAGAAGGATCGGTGTCGGCCTCCTCGGCTACGCGTTCATGGGGAAGGCACATACGAACGCGCTGAAGAAGATTCCCTACATCTATTGGCCTCCAACGGTGATCCCAGAGCTGGTCAGCGTTTGCGGCTCACGCGAAGAGGGAGTGCGGGAGGCAGCAGCGCGCTACGGATACGATCATTACACGACTGATTGGAAAGAACTCGTGAGTGATCCTCAGGTTGAGGTCTTCGACAACGTCGGACCGAACAATCTGCATGCCGAGCCGTGCATCGCTGCGGCCAAGGCCGGCAAGCACGTGCTCTGCGAGAAGCCGCTTGCCCGCAACGCGCAGGAGGCAAAGCGCATGTGGGACGCGGTCAAGGCCGCCGAAGTGAAGCACATGTGCGGGTTCAGCTACCGCTTCGTACCGGCGATACGCCTGGCAAAGGAGATGCTCGATGCTGGAGAGATAGGAGAGATCTATCACTTCCGCGCCAGCTATCAGCAGGAGTGGATCATGGACGCCGATTTTCCGCAGGTGTGGCGGCTGAACAAGGGGGTCTCCGGGAGCGGCGCGCTCGGGGACCTCGGAGCGCACATCATCGATCTCGGGCGCTTCCTGGTCGGTGAGCCAGAGGCGATATCCGCCACCACGAGGACGTTCATTCCAGAGCGCCCATCTCCGGACGGAAAGGGGACTGTCAAGGTCGATGTCGACGATGCCTTCGAGGCCATCGTCCGCTTCAGCAATGGAGCTGTGGGAACACTGGAAGCATCGCGCTTCTGTTCGGGGCGAAAGAACCACATGACCTTCGAGATAAACGGATCAAAGGGCTCGCTTGCCTTCGATCTGGAGAAACTGAATTCATTGCAAGTCTACTTGCGCGAGGAGGCAAATCCGCAGTTGCACGGGTTCCGCGAGGTGCTTGTAACAGAGAGCGATCACCCCTTCTACAGTGTGTGGTGGCCACACGGGCATGTCCTCGGCTGGGAGCACGCGCACATCCATGAGATCAATCATTTCCTCTCTGCCATCGTAAAGGATGAGAGCGTTGAGCCTTACGGGGCAACATTCGAGGACGGGTACAAGGCCGCGGTGATCTGCGACGCTATCCTCGCATCGGCAGAGACTCACAGCGAGCAGAAGATCATCTACGAGGCATAAGGAGCAAGAAAAATGAGCCAGTACGAAGCAAGACCGGAGGACAAGTTTACATTCGGCCTGTGGACCGTGGGGAATACGGGAAAGGACTCGTTTGGAGATCCGGTGCGCCAACAGTTGACCCCGACGGAGATCGTGCACCTGCTCGCTGAAGTGGGAGCGTACGGGGTGAACTTTCACGACAACAACCTCGTCCCCATCGACGCCACACAGAGCGAGCGAGACCGCATCGTCTCTGATTTCAAAGCGGCGCTGAAGGAGACAGGGCTGGTCGTGCCGATGGCAACGACCGATCTGTTCACCGATCCTGTCTTTCGAGATGGGGCGTTCACGAGCAGCAACCAGAAGGTCCGCGCCTACGCGCTGCAGAAGGCGATGCGCGGAATGGACCTCGGCGCAGAGCTGGGAGCAAAGGTGTACGTGTTCTGGGGCGGGCGCGAAGGGATCGAAAGCGACGCGGGGAAGAATCCGCTCGACGCGATGAAATGGTACCGCGAGGCGCTGAACTACCTGTGCGAGTACAGCATCGATCAGGGCTACGGGTTCAAATTTGCACTGGAAGCAAAGCCGAACGAGCCCCGCGCCGACCTGTACCTGCCGACTACCGGAGCGATGCTCGCCTTCATCGAGACGCTCGAACACTCGGAGATGGTCGGGGTCAACCCGGAGGTGGCACACGAGCACATGGCTGGCCTCAACTACATGCACGCCATCGCGCAGGCGTGGGACGCGGGGAAGCTGTTCCACCTTGACCTAAACGATCAGAACGGTGCCCGCTACGACCAAGACCTCCGCTTTGGAAGCCACTCCATCAAGCAGTCGTTCTTCCTCGTCAAGTTCCTGGAGGATGTGGGCTACCAGGGATCGAGGCACTTCGACGCTCACGCCTACCGGACAGCTGACCTCAGCGACGTCAAGGCATTCGCCCGCGGATGCATCCGCACCTATCTGATCCTCAAGGAGAAGGCCGAGCAGTTCAACGAAGACCAACGCATACAGGAGCTCCTCGCTCGCATCCGTGAGGATGGTGGTTCGCTGCCCTTCTACACTGGAGTGTATTCGCCGGAGAGCGCACAAGAGCTGAAGGCATATCAATTCGACCGCGTGGCAATGGGAAAGAAGGGCCTACCTTATGAAGAGCTGGACCAGCTACTGATCGAACTCCTTCTGGGAGTGGGCTAGTAGCTATGGAGCACCTGCTCGGGATCGACGTCTCTACAACCGCGGTGAAGGCGGTATTGATCGATGCAGCTGGCGGATTGGTCGGCTCGGCATCAACTCCACTTGCTCTATCCACCCCACGGCCAGGGTGGAGCGAGCAGGATCCAGAGGAATGGTGGGAAGCGACAGTCACGAGCATCCTCACCCTGCTCGCTAGGTCTGGTGTGGAACCGGAGAGCATCCTGTCCTTGGGCCTGACCGGACAGATGCACGGGGCCGTGTTTCTCGATGCAGGGGGAGAGGTCATTCGCCCGGCGATCCTGTGGAACGATGCGCGCAGCGCAAAAGAGTGCGCTGAGATCGTCGAGCTCGTTGGAGAGGAACGCCTGCGGGAGATCACGGGGAACCCAGCTCTCGTCGGGTTTCAGGGACCGAAGATCCTCTGGCTTGCAGAGCACGAACCGGAGAACTACAGCAAGGTGCGACACATTCTCCTGCCCAAGGACTACATTCGCTACCGCCTGAGCGGTGAGCTTGCCACCGATGCTTCCGATGCAGCGGGAACACTCCTTCTCGATCTTGCGCAACGGGACTGGTCAGATGAGATACTGTCGACGCTCGCCATACCGAAGGAGTGGCTCCCGGATGTCTACGAGGGGCCGCAGGTGACGGGGCACGTGAGCTCAGAAGGAGCACGGATCACTGGGCTTACCGAGGAGACGGTGATCGTTGCCGGCGCTGGGGATAACGCTGCCGCCGCTATCGGCTGTGGTGTTGTCCACGAGGGGACAGGGCTCCTTTCGCTCGGCACATCAGGTGTGATCTTCGCCCCCACCGATAGGCCACGCATCGACCAAAGCGGCGCGTTGCACGCCTTCTGCCACGCCGTTCCTGGTGCGTACCACCTGATGGGAGTGATCCTTTCCGCCGGCGGCAGCCTGCGCTGGGCACGCGATATCCTATCGAGCTATCGCTCGGAGACTGACACCTACGATGCGTTCATAGAACCAGCGAGGCATATCGCTCCCGGAGCGGAGGGGCTATTCTTCCTTCCATATCTCTCCGGCGAACGCACCCCTCACATGGATCCTTCAGCCCGCGGGGCTTGGATTGGCCTCAGCCTCGCTCATAACAGAGATCACCTGATACGGGCCGTGTTGGAGGGGGTGGCCTTCGCCATGCGGGATGCGTGGGAACGGATCAAGACGCTCGGAGTCGCACCGCCCACACTTCGTATCGTTGGCGGAGGAGCAAAGAGCCCCACCTGGCGGGAGATACTGGCAGCCGTGCTCGATGTACCGCTGCAGCAGCTCGCCGTGGATGAGGGCGCGGCGTTCGGGGCGGCGCTCCTGGCTGGAGTGGGGGCGGGAGTGTACGCCGATGTGGAGGGTGCGGTCACTTCCACCGTGAAGGTACGGGGTGTTCAGGAACACCCTGTCCCGGAGCTCGTCGAACAGTACGAGAAGATCTACCGTAAGTACGCGTTGCTCTACCCGGCGCTGAGAAGGAGCCACGTTTGGGAGAATGTCGACCTGCAGTGATGGTTTTAGCGCGCTGAAGTCCGTGAGATCGACGCTACTTCTTTTTCCAGTACAAGAATTCCGGCTCGTAACAAGTGGAATCGATCTCTGAAACCATGCTCTGTATCGATGATTGGGCGTCACCGACCGCTTTGTTGTAGACGCAGGGGCCGATCTCCTGCAGGGCGTACTTCAGGAATAAAGATGCCTTCAGGTCACCGATCTCCTGTTCCATCACCTCGGAGAAAAAGCGCTTGATCGAGGTGATCAGGCGCTGTTCCCTTTCATTTGAGAGCTTGATCGTCACTTTACCCTCCTTCAGGGATTCGACGGCGTGGCGGAAGTATATTGATGCGAGTATAAGGGGCGACAGCGATAACACAACGGAGAAAGGACCTACGTAAGGGTATCGTCGAGTCAGGACGGACGTCCTGATACAGGGGGCGTTACCAGGTATACTTACGGTTCGGAGGTGGTATGATGCCAAGTTTTCCCAGGTTTCTGTTTCGGGTGAAGGACAGGCACATCGAGGAAGAGGCGAAGAAGATGGTCGCCAGTTTCGGGA
>JAGGSM010000186.1 GCA_021159105.1 Candidatus Bipolaricaulota bacterium | reverse complement strand
CGCAGGCAGGAGTAGAAGCGGAGAATCCATCGACCCCGAAGGAGGAACCTTGAAGACGAAATCCGATCGCATCGCGAACATGCCGAACTACCCGTTCGCTCGCTGGGGAGAGCGAGTCAATGCCGCCCGTTCCAGGGGTATCGATGTGATCCGGCTCGACATCGGAAACCCTGATCTGCCCCCACCAAACCCCGTGATCGACGCTCTCTGCTCATCGGCACGTCAATCATCGCACCACGGCTATCCCGGTTACCAGGGCATTCCTGCGTTGCGAGAGGGGATCGCCGCCTACTACGCCCGTAGGTTCGGGGTGGAGCTTGACCCGACGACCGAGGTCGTCCCCCTCCTCGGATCCAAGGAGGGGATCGTGCACCTGTCGCTCGCCATCCTCGATCCGCGTGATCTCGTCCTCGTGCCAGATCCTGGTTATCCGTCGTACACGATGGGCGCGGTCCTCGCCGGGGCGCAGGTGCACAGGTTACCGCTCCTCCCAGAGCGCGGTTACCTCCCCGATCTTGCCTCGATTCCAAGTGACATCGCGCGCCGAGCGAGGTTGCTGTGGCTCAATTACCCGAACAACCCTACATCAGCCACGGCCGATCTCAGTTTCTTCGAGCAGGCGGTGGCCTTTGCCCGCAAGAACGACATTCTGATCTGCCACGATGCCCCCTACTGCGAGGTGACCTATGATGGGTACACCGCTCCCAGCATCCTCCAGGTTCCAGGAGCAAGCGAGGTCACAGTAGAGTTCAACTCTCTTTCCAAGACGTACAACATGGCCGGCTGGCGTGTCGGAATGGCTGTGGGAAACAGCGACGTCCTTACATCGTTGTTCCGGGTGAAATCAAACGTCGACTCCGGCCAGTTCCTCCCGGTGCAGGAGGCAGCGGTCCGCGCGCTTGAGACACCCCAAGAGTGGATCGAGGAGCGAAACGGGATCTACCAGACACGCAGGAAGATCGCGCTTGCTGGGCTGGCCGCACTCGGCTGGGACGTAGTGGCGTCGCCAGCAACCCTGTACCTGTGGGCACAGATACCAGCAGGACAAGATTCGGAAGGGCTCGCGACGAAACTATTGAACGAGGCTGGAGTTTCCGTAGCGCCTGGCTCGTTCTTCGGAGACGTTGGAGAGGGATACGTGCGTATCTCAATCACTTCTCCTAAAGAACGCATCGCTGAGGCGATGGAGCGGCTCAGCCACCTCAAGTTATGATGAGAATTCATCCGCCCCGATGTCTGGAGCGCCCCCTAACGGGCGAGGATCACCGTCTATATCGAGATCTATATCTGTAGATACCCCCATATCGATCGCCGCCGATCGGTCGCTCAAGTGATAGTCGCCAGCGTCGGAATCCAGGAAAGCTGGATCACCCACAAGATCGACATTACCGATGATGCTCCCCTCTCCTTTTCGATCGACGCCGTTGGCCCAAGGCCCTCTTCCCCACAGGGTCCCATCCATCTTGGCACTGCTCCCTGATTGGACCGTGATTCCGACCGTGTGACCGACCAGGATCGTATTGATCATGGATAGACTACTGATAGTCTTGTTGGCCTTGGTCACGTAGATGCCTTCCCCTTCTTCATTTCCGTTGCTGGCAATGGTCGTATGCACAAGGGAGAGATCCGATCCAGCGATCCATAGACCATCCCCGCGGGAATCAGGGGCCCTGTTCTGGGCGATGATGTTGTTGACCATAAGGCTGTGGCTGTACCAAAATGAGATACCACCGCCATTATAAGCAGCTACGTTACCAATGATGAGATTATCTGTCAGCCTGGGGGCACATGCTGCCACAGAGATGCCACCACCGTGCGAAGCGGTGCTGTTTTGAGAGATCTCGTTACCCACCAAGTCGGCATCGGAGGAGAAGAGATAGACACCACCTCCACCGCCCCCGTTGCCTTTCGTGGTAGCGTTGAACACGATCTTGTTGCCCTTCAGGAGGGGAGATCCGTTGTAGATGAACACCCCTCCTCCCGTGGAGGTAGCAGTGTTGTGCGATATCTCGTTTTTATCGAAAAGACATGAACATTCCCCCAAGAAGACACCCCCTCCATTGAGGGCAGTATTATCGAATATGCGGTTGTTCAGGAAGGTCGCTGTCGCTGTCAATACGTACACCCCTCCTCCAGCATCGTAGGTGTGGCCGGCTGGGTATTCGTAGCCCCCTAGGCCTGTCGCGTCCCCGCGGGTTATATCAAGTCCCTCTATTCGCGGGGAGATCTCCCCAGAGATGTATACCACGCGTCGAGCACCTTCACCATCCAGGGTGGTCCGATAGACAGACGGATCGCAGACCACCGGTCCTGTACCGCTTCCGTCCCATCCTCCGCGCAGAGTTATGCTCTTAATGATATTGACAACCTCATCCCCTGTGCCGGTATAGGTCCCTTCAGCAAGGTAGATCGTGTCTCCGTCAGACGCTAGATTCAGGCATGCCTGCAGCTCGCCCGGGTTGGACTGAGAACAGTCTCCATCGCCTTCTGGGCTGACGAACAGGGTGCCTCCAGCCACCATCAGCGCTGTTCCGATAACAAGGAGAGCGAAGATTCCAAGGATTTTAACGACACTGTAACTAGCTTTATAATGGAATCTCATCTGCCCTCCTGTTGCTTAAGACACTGGAAATCAGCTCGCAATCCTTCCATCTTCTGGGTGATTCATCCTAAAGCTTTGCCAAGATCATCATAGTGTCGTCCGCAACAGCTGTCAATAGCCATCCACGCCCTCGACCTATCTTTACACCGTCGCAGGCAACCCTGTACATCTGGATGCGCGTTCCTGATGGCTGGGATTCGGAAGGGTTCGCGTCGTTCTTGCTCGAAGAGTGCGGCGTATCCTTTGCTCCAGGGTCGTTCTTCGGCAGGGGTGGGGAGGGATACGTCCGCATCTCGCTCACAACGCCGGAAGAGCGCATCGCTGAGGCGATCGGTCGAATGGATAAGTTCAGACAGATCCTTCATTTACCCGACGACAACAACCGCACAAGACCTACTTCCTCTTGAAAGTAGGATGGTAACTGGTCCCAGGGGCGATCAGTGACGTAGACATAGCCAATCCCGCGGCTGCTCGCTAGATCGAGCGCTCTTTTCAACAAGGACGCAGGGGTATGGTGGATCAGGGCTGCCATGCGGGAGGGTGAAATCCCAGCGTATTCGCCCGTGCAAAACCCCTCCCAGTCTGAGAACTGGTTTTCAAAGACGACAACAGTATCCGCAGGCATGGCACATACAAAGTCCGCATCTGCGTAGGGAGAGTTGAGAACTACCCTTTTCACCTGGGGAAAACTTCGCGCATACTCGATGATCTGCTCATCATAGTTCCATTTTGAGGGATCACTACTGACTTCATCGAAGAAGATCCCATCGATCGAGAATCCAGAGTAGAAGCCGACCCTTGCTTTCAACTCTTCCAGCGGCCGCGCGCTATCGCTCGTTGCAACGTAGGCCAAGCGCGAAACCCTCACCGCAGTAAGTCGTTCCAGGGCAGAGCGGTAGTCATCCTCCTCGCAGATGATCCCCCAGATGATTGTGATATTGACCTGCGACGCGGCAGCCTCAACCGCCCGCCAAAGCGAGCCACTTTCATCCGATGGACAGCTGTAAAGAGGAATCAACAGTCCCGCAGCCGGTTTCGCGCTCACTTCCACGTAGCCGATTGTCGCCACTAACAGCACGAGCATGAACAACGCAAGAGACCTTCTCAACGCCATCACATCTTCCTATGTCATAGATGTCTTGCTCAAAATCTACAGCAAGGCTTACAGGATGTAGCGCGAGAGGTCGGGATCCTCGACGATGCCGGCCAGGCGTTCGTTGACGTAGTCACGGTCAATGGTGATCGTCTCTCCCTGATGCTCATCAGCGGAGAAGGAGATGTCTTCCATCAGCTTCTCCATCACCGTCGCCAAGCGGCGCGCACCGATGTTCTCCGTGCTCTGGTTCAGCTCGTAGGCGATGTGCGCTATCTCGTCGACCGCCTCATCCTCAAACTCAAGCGTCACCTTCTCCACCGCCAGGAGGGCCTTGTATTGCTTCACAAGAGCGTCCTTGGGCTCGCGCAGGATGCGCTGAAAGTCCTCGGCTGTGAGGTCATCGAGCTCCACGCGGATCGGGAGACGCCCCTGCAGCTCAGGGATCAGGTCAGATGGCTTGGACATGTTGAACGCGCCAGCGGCGATGAACAGGACGTTCTCGGTCGAGACCGTCCCATAGCGAGTGCGCACGGTCGTCCCTTCCAGGAGTGGAAGGAGGTCGCGCTGCACTCCCTGGCGGGACACCCCTGGCCCGCCCGTCTCCTGACGCCCACCAGCAGCAATCTTGTCGATCTCGTCGAGGAAGATGATCCCCGTCTCTTCAGCCAGCTGCAGGCCTCGCTCGCGCACGTCCTCCATATTGATCAAGCTGTCCAACGCCTGGTCGAACAGGATCGGGCGAGCGTCCCGAATGCGCATCTTTCGCTTCTTGCGGTTCGGTGGGATGATCCCGGAGAACATGTCCCCCAGGTTGATCCCCATCTGGTCCATCCCATCCTGCGAGAAGACGTCGAGCTGCGGGTTGATCTGCTCCTCGATCGTGATCTCAATCATCCGCTCTTCGAGGTCGCCAGCGAGCAGCTTCTCTCGCAGCTTCGCCCTCGTCTTCTTCGCGCTCTCCACCCGCTCAGGGTCACTCTCCGTCGTCATCGGCAGCAGCGCATCGACAATCTGGTCGGTGACGATGGCTCCGGCACGATCCTCCACGTTGATGATCTCATCCTCGCGCACCATGTCGATCGCCATGTCCACCAGGTCGCGCACCATCGACTCCACGTCGCGCCCGACGTAGCCCACCTCGGTAAACTTCGTCGCCTCGACCTTGGAGAACGGGCAGGCAGTGAGGCGCGCCAAGCGACGCGATATCTCCGTCTTTCCAACCCCGGTCGGCCCGATCATGAGGATGTTCTTCGGTTTGATCTCCTCGCGGATTTCGTCCTGAACCATCTGTCGGCGCATTCTGTTGCGCAGGGCGATCGCCACGCAGCGCTTCGCCTCTGCCTGACCGACGACATATTTATCAAGCTCGTCTACGATCTGGCGCGGTGTCAACCCGGCCGGGGACGCCCCCATCACTTCAACTAGATCACTCATCTGTAGCTCCTTACCATGCAACCTCTTCCACGGTGATCTCATTATTGGTGTAAATATCGATCGACCCGGCTATCTCCAGTGATCGGCGAGCGATCTCAGTGATCGGTATCCCCGATACGGACAGATACGCCCGCGCTGCAGCCAGGGCATACGCCCCACCTGAACCGATCCCGATCACCTGTTCGTCCGGTTCCAGGACGTCCCCCGCACCCGAGATCATCAGTATCCCCTCCTGGCTCGCGGTGACGATGACCGCCTCCAGGTGCCGCAGGACTCGATCCGTCCGCCACTCCTTTGTCAATTCCACAGCGGCACGCCGCAACCGGCCATTGTGTTTCTTCAGCTTCCCCTCAAAGCGTTCGAGCATCGCCAGGCAGTCGGCCGTCGCCCCGGCGAAACCGACGAGGACGGTGTCGTCCTGCAAGCGGTAGACCTTCTTGGTCTTGCTCTTGATGACCATCGTATCCAGGGTGGCCTGTCCGTCGCTGGCGATCACCGCCCGGCGCTCGGACTCTGAGCGAATTGCGATTATTGTCGTGTTCTTGGCTGCTTTCATAACGTTGAATTGTAGCTCACTTACTCCTTATCGGCAATCTCATCGAACTGGCAACCCGGGCAGATCTCCCCCTCGCCGAAGAAGACAACCCCACAGCGTGGACAGCGACGGGCTCCTGCCTTCAGCATGGCGTGCTCTCGCCTGCGTTGTGTCCGGTACAGATCGGCAAACGAGCTGCGCAGATGTTCATCCTCTATCTCTGGCAGGGAGATCTCCTCCTCCGAGGAGTCCTCTATATCCTCGCTGCTCGCTCTTCGTGCACGAGGAAAGCGCCCTGGGATGAAGCGGATCCGCTCCACCACTTTTCTACCCATCTCCTCATTCAACAGATCGATGTAGCGCTGCTTGAGCAGGTTCAATTCCTGTGATACGGCAGCGGATGCCACTTCAACCGTGAGCGTCCCAGCGGAGAATCTAACAGTGCGAGTCATCCGTGCTAGCTGCTCACCAACGAGCCTTTCCCAAAGGATGAGAACTTGCTGATCGGAGAACTCTTCGTCCAGGTTGTAGTGTGCAAGGATATCGCTTACCCAATCCTTCATCATGGTTTTATTAATAAAGCTAGTAGTAAGAGTAGTCTTGCCAATAATCTGTGGAAAAGTGGCGTATCACCGATGAATTCTAGGTCTTGGCCTGTGGATAACCCTGTGGAAAAGGTGTGTATAACGGTGGAAAACCGTGTACAAGCGTGGTGGACAACATACGCCTTGAAAGTCCACCGATCTTTTCCACAGGCAAGCATCGTTTTGCACCCCTTTTGCACCACTTATCCACAGAGTTTTCCACAGGCTACTAAGCGTGATTCCTTGGCTGTACCATGCATAATTACGGTATTTGCGCTACGTGTTTTCCTGGAAACGGGCACGTAATCCCTCTTTGATCTCATTTAGCTCAGCTTGCAAGAGCGGAGTCTCCTCCAGAAGCGTCTTTACCTTCATGTAGGAGTGCATTATGGTTGTGTGGTCTCGGTTTCCAAACTGCTTCCCGATTGCGGGGAAGGAGTTGTTCGTCATCTCGCGCGCGAGGTAGATCGCCATGTGCCTTGCCTGCGATATCTCCTTCTTGCGGCTCGCCCCTTCCAAGTCGTGCCGCTTCAGGTGGTAGCGCCCCGCGACTTCATCCTTGATGTGCATTATCGTCAGCTTCTCGCGCTTCCCTTCTTCGGGGAGCATCCCTTCGATGTTCTGTGGTGTCAGCTTTGCTCCATCGAGTTCTGCGTGGGCGATCGCCTTTATCAGCGCCCCTTCCAGCGCGCGGACGTTCGAGGAGATACGGCGGGCGATCAGCTCGAGGATGTTGTCATCCACTTGGATCCCGCGGTTGCTCGCCTTCTCGCGTAGGATGGCGATGCGCGTCTCGAGATCTGGCGGCTGGATGTCGGCGACCAGTCCCCAGCGGAAGCGCGACACGAGCCTATCCTGCAGGCCGGAGAGCTTCTCCGGCGGGCGGTCGCTGGAGAGGACGATCTGCTTCTCGCTTCCGTACAGTTCGTTGAACGTGTGGAACAGCTCCTCCTGGGTCGCCTCCTTCCCCTCGAGAAATTGCACATCGTCGATCAATAGCAGGTCGATGCGGCGATACTTCTCCCGAAACGCCGGTGTCGTGTTGTTGCGGATGGCCATGATCAGCTCAATCGCGAAGCGCTCTGAGGTTGTGTAGACAACGGTCTTTGGCACGCCGGAGGCGATGAGAAAGTTTCCGATTGCTTGCAACAGGTGCGTCTTGCCCAGTCCGACGCTTCCGTAGATGAATAGAGGGTTATATGCCTTCCCCGGCGCCTCGGCGACCGCCATGGATGCGGCGTAGGCGAGGTGGTTGTTCTTCCCGCGGACAAACATGTCGAAGGTGTAGTCTCGGTTCAGCGGGAGCGTATCGTGCGGCTGCAGCACCATGCCATCGCGCGTGCCGAGCGTGGGAGGATCGAGGGATTCCGAGTCTCCCTCTGGCGAGACCTTGATCAACAGGCGAACGGTGTCCCCACACGCATCCGAGGCGGCATTCTCCACGAGCTCTCGGTAACGGCGCTCGATGCCGCCCTTGATAAACAGGTCGGGCACCTCGATCACTAGCTCACCAGCAGCGAGGCTCAGCGGCTTCACATTGGAGAACCAAGTGGAGAAGCTGGCTGCCGGAATCTCTCTCTTAAGGGTTTGAAGTGTCTCTTCCCAGATTGCCGCGGGTTTATCAGTCATTGCCATCCCTTTGTCATTACGTGTTAGGATAGCTGATCGGGATACTCGCGGTCAAGAAGAAGCGCGTGGAGCGACATAGAAAACGAAGAGCGGAGCTTGGAATGCGGAAGGAAAGAAAAATCTCACGCGAAGAACGCCAAGGAAAGCAAATATCAGAGTGACAAGAATCTTGCTTCTCGAGCTTGAGCGAGCGGGCGAGAGAAACCCTGAAACGGGGAGCTCGGAGCTCGGAGTGCGGAACTAAGGTGAACGTCGAATGGGGAAGTCGGAACGGGAGGAATATCTCACCACGAAGGATCGATGCTTCAACCTAACCGCTGATAGCTGGAACCTGCCTCTAACCCGTGAAAAGAAATGGTGCCGAGACCCAGATTCGAACTGGGGACACCAGCCTTTTCAGGGCTGTGCTCTACCGACTGAGCTATCTCGGCACACAAGTGGCGGAGCCGACCGGATTTGAACCGGCGATCTCTGGAGTGACAATCCAGCGTCCTAGACCAAACTAGACCACGGCTCCGTTAGTTGTAACAAGTGGGCGGGACAGGACTCGAACCTGTGACCTTCCGGATGTAAGCCGGATGCTCTCCCAACTGAGCTACTCGCCCATTATAGTTGCTCAGCGACCATGTCGCAAACTTAAGTACATTCTGCGTCCCCAAGGGGATTTGAACCCCTGCCGCCGGGATGAAAACCCGGTATCCTAGGCCGCTAGATGATGGGGACATGCTGTTAGCGAATTATAGACGGCAAGCTATGATGTTGCAATCGCGATGGGTCGTGCTGGATTCGAACCAGCGACTCCCTGATTAAAAGTCAGGTGCTCTAACCCCTGAGCTAACGACCCGTCCGGACAGACGAATGAGGATGTGGGTGGTACAGGGCTCGAACCTGTGACCCACGGATTAAGAGTCCGTTGCTCTGCCAACTGAGCTAACCACCCAATGCTGCAACTCAATGTTACAAAACGCCTATTTGCCTGTCAAGGAGAGCGCAGGAAAAGCACTAGATCTCGGAGCGCGGAATGCGAAACCGAGAACAATGCGGAACTCGGAGCGCGGAACTCGGAATGAGGAATGCGGAATGAAGGTGTATGTGGAAAGCGAAACGGCAAAAGCAAGCTTACCACGAAGGACGCGAAGGGAGTAGGAATGAAAGATCTTGCCTCTTCCCTGCTTTTCCGTAGCGTCGAGCCCTGTGCTCGACGTTGATTGGCGCTACCAAACGTGGCAGACGAGCTGCCGCGCCACGGAAAACACCAGTTGCATACAGCGGTATCCCTGCCCAGTTGTTGATGCTAGGCCTTACGTCGATCATTCGACGTTTTAACGTTTTGATGTTATAGTGTTGTTGAGGTGAGATTGATGACGAAGCGATCGACGATCTATTTTGAACCTGAGATCCATAGGGCTTTACGGATGAAAGCCGCTCACACAGGACGCTCGATCTCCTCTCTCGTCAACGAGGCTGTTCAACATGTGTTGAGCGAGGATCAAGAGGACCTATCCGCGTTCGAAGAGCGCGCTTCTGAGCCTACGATCACCTACGAGGACTTACTCAACGACCTGAAAGCCCATGGCAAGATATAGGCTGCTGTTCAAGAAGTCTGTAGCGAAGGACCTTCGCGCAATCCCGAAGAAAGATGTCCAGCGGATTCTGAAGAGGATCGAGGCATTAGCTGATGACCCACGCCCCAAGGGATGTGAGAAATTAACCGATCAAGAGCGCTATCGCATCCGCCAAGGTTCATATAGAGCGGTCTACGAGATCCGGGACGATGTGCTTGTCATCATCGTAGTGAAG